>NZ_JADPKQ010000324.1:0-69850 GCF_023074015.1 Bradyrhizobium sp. 142 | reverse complement strand
CGGGGTCATCCGGCTGATCCGGGCGTATCTGAACAGCGGGATCATGGACGATGGCGTGGTCCAGACGCGCACGATGGGGACGCCGCAGGGTGGCCCGCTATCGCCGCTGCTGGCCAATGTCCTGCTCGATGAAGTGGACAAGGCGCTGGAACGTCGGGGCCATTGCTTCGTGCGCTACGCCGACGATGCGAACGTCTACGTTCGCAGCCGCCGGGCGGGTGAGCGGGTGATGGCGCTGCTTCGGCGGCTCTACGGCAAGCTGCACTTGACGGTCAACGAGACCAAAAGTGCGGTGGCCAGTGTGTTCGGTCGCAAGTTCCTGGGCTACAGCTTTTGGGTAGCCCCGGGCGGAGTGATCAAACGCAAGGTCGCCGTCAAGCCGCTGATGACGTTCAAGCAGCGCATCCGGCAACTGACCTGCCGTTCAGGCGGGCGCAGCATGCAGGATGTGGTGGATCGTCTGCGGCCCTATGTTCGGGGATGGAAGGCGTACTTCCGGCTGGCGCAAACGCCACGGGTGTGGCGAGAGCTCGATCAGTGGGTGCGTCATCGGCTGCGCGCCATCCAGCTCAAGCAGTGGAAGCGCGGTACGACCATGTACAGGGAACTGCTGGTGCTGGGAGCCAAGCTCGACGTGGCGCGACAGGTGGCGGCCAACAGCCGTCGCTGGTGGCGCAACAGCGGCATGCTCCTCAACGCCGTGTTGACCCTGAACTGGTCGGACCGGCTGGGACTGCCCCGGCTCTCATGACCTCAACTTCTCGAACCGCCCGGTGCGGACCCGCATGCCGGGTGGTGTGGCAGGGGAGCGACCCACAAGGTCGCCCCCTATGCCGATCCGCGGTCGTTCTCGCTGCGGCGCGCAGGGGGCCGCCAACAAAAAGATGGAAAACAACCCCATGCACAGTAGACGAGGGGTCAACGCAGGACGCGCTGGGGATGCTGGCAACAGTTTGACAGGCCAGGCCAATTCGGCGGGAGCCGCAACCGTCCGCGGAGCGGGGAACAGGCGCGCGAAATGCACTGCTTTCCGTACCTCCGACGATCCGGCCAAGCGGTTTGACTCGTCGGGCAAAACAGGGGCAGAATGTGATAATCGCATAATCCGAAATTCGCGCCGCAGCGACGATGAGCTTCGATCCAGATGGAGTTGAAAGCGCGCAAGGCATGGTCGCTGTCGACCGCCCGCCAATGGACCGCGAACAATCCGGCGGCAGGGCAATGCAACGTCACTGCGCTGCTCATCCATGAGCTCTTTGGCGGCGACTTGCTGAAGACGCCTCTGCCGGCCGGCGACCATTTTAACAATCGGATCGGAGGGCGGAGGTATGACCTCACAGCGAGCCAGTTCGATCAGCCCATCGTGTATTTGGACGTGCCAGCAAATCGCGCCGACGCAGAGCTGGGCGTAACAAACGACGAACCTGCTGAACTCAGAGCAGCGTTTCAGGAGCACCGTGATGGCGCGCCAAAACCGGAGTTATGGGCGCGGCAAGAGTAGAGCTATTCGATCACTTCGTCCGCGCGTCCGAGCAGCGAGAGCGGGACTGTGATGCCAAGCGCATTCGCCGTATTCACGTTGACAACCAGCTGAACTTTGGTGGCCTGCTGCACCGGCAGGTCGGCAGGTTTTTCGCCTTTCAGGATACGGCCGGTGTAGACGCCGGCAAGGCGGTTCGCTTCGGCAAAGTCGCCTCCATAATCCATGATGCCGCCGGCCGCGGCGAAGGTGCCGCCCTGAAAGATGGCGGGGAGCGCCTGCCGCAGCGCCATCTTGGCGAGCTTGTCGCTATTCCCCGTGAAGAGAATATCTCCGCCGATCACCAAGCCTGCGGAGCGCAATTCGCCTGCGCGCGCGAACACCGCATCAAAATCGTCCTCGCTGCTCGCATGAAGCACCTGGAGTTGCAGCCCGAGCGCGTGCGCCGCGACCTGCATCTCCTTCCACTGGTTTTCCGTAGTGGGATTGTTCGGATTCAGCAACAGAGCCATATCCTTGGCCGCCGGCAGGGTTCGTGCATCAACTCCAAGCGCTTCGGCCCGATCTGTACGTTCAAGGAAGTCACGCCGGTGACGTTTTCCGGACGGCCGGCTGAGACTCGGCACCAGACCAATTTCCACCGGCTTCCCGATCGTCGTGAACACGATCGGAATCGATGCGGTCGCTGTCTTTGCGGCGAGTGCCGCCGGGAGTCGTGAACGCGGCGATCGCGGATGGCGGATGATGCACCAGATCGGCAGCCATTGCGGGCAAACGATCGTACTGACCTTCCGCGCAGCGGTATTCAAGGGCAAGGTTCTGGCCCTCGACCTAGCCCATCGCGCCAAGACCACGGCGAAACCCAGCAGTCAGCAGCGCCCAGCCCTCCGCACTCCCGCTGCCAAGAACGCCTACCACCGGCATCGCTGCGGGTTGTTGCGATCGCGCGAGGTCCGAGCAGAGTGCAGCCGCACCGGCTCCCAACATGAAGTCTCGACGTTTCATCCTCTGCTCCAAGGCACGACCAACATCGTCGTTCGGACCGGCTGTGCGCTCAGCTTCGCCGCGCTCTACCAGCTTGGGTGCTCAGCGTCGCCGCGCATGTCCGGTCCGGAGACGAAAGCGGCAGTGCCTTCTCTCGCATTCCAATAAAACATTCGCCGATTGCTGTGGACACTCCTGATTGGCTTACACGAACCTGACCGGACGGCGACCGGCTTTCCGATGCTTCCTCATCAACTTCCTGGGGAAGAGACGTCTGGAATCTCGCACCGGGAGAGATGCTTAGCAGTCACTGCGGCAGAGATTCCCGATGTTGCTCGGGCGCGTGTGATCTGACGCCAACAATCTCAACGTGAGCGCGGTGCGTAGTTTTGCGGTGTTCCCTTTGCCGAACGCGAGGGCTATCGGAATCCGGCAAGCCGAAGTCGGGGCTGCGTCAGGTGTGCTTCACCGCCGTTCCGACTTCACGGTACCATATACCGGACTCAACCAGTCCCGACGGGAATTCAGCTTTCACCGAACACGGCGGCTCTCGATTCCTGATCGAGATGCCAAGGCGGCCGCTTCCCGTAGGGATTTGTCGATGAGAATGGCGATTGAAATCTTGCAACTCCTGGTACAATCGGCCGACAGTTGGCTCTTTGAAGGTAATCGTTCGGGTCTAAGCGATCGCGAATGGATGGCGTTACGCTTTCTCGCTCGTGCAAACAGGTTTTCGAGGACGCCGACTGCTCTCGCCAGCTTTCTGAGTACGACCCGCAGCGCCGCATCGCAGATTGCCATCGTGCTCCAGAACAAGGGACTGGTGGTCCGCAAGCCATCTGCAGAGGACAAGCGCTCGATTGCGCTATGCGTTACAGGCGAAGGCGAGACGTTGCTGGAGCGCGATCCGATAAACGCCTTGCGAGATCAGATTGTGGCACTTGAGGTCCCCGATCGGTCTCAGCTGCGCGATACGCTTTGCCGTGTTCTGGTTGGGCTCGATGTTGCCGAGCGGCGCTACCATCCTGGCGTTTGCAGTCAATGTATGTTTCTGGTCGAGAGCGGAGAGGGGAAGGACCATCATTTCAAGTGCCGGCGCTTTCGGAAACCTATAGCCCAAAAAGAGATGACCTTGCTTTGCACATATTTCGAGGGGCGGAGCCAAAAAGGCTAGCTGCTCAATGCTGATAAGCCTGAGCGCTTGCGTCATTCTCGACGTCACGACTGCGAACTGTCCGGCCGGAATGACTGGCTGAATTGACCTTGCGCCGGTGCACCGGAGATCCGTCCCGGATCAGAAATGGGAATGTTCGATCGCGCGGAGTTCTGCCTGCGCCGAACCGTTGCCCGGCAGCCTTATGAGTGCACGTCAGATTGGCTGACACGAACCTGACAAATGCCAGCAGCCCGCCGAGCGCTTTTTTGCTGGCCGACGCGCCCCGAATGGTGGAAGAGAGCGAAGATCCGGCGCAAGCCGCGTGCTGATATCGAACCATCCGGCGGGAATGCGATGCGTCTTCTGATCGTCGAGGACAATGCCGAGCTGTCACGGCTGGTCGCCAGCGGGCTGGCGGCGGCCGGCTATGAGAGCGACATCGCGAGCAGCGCCGCCGAGGCGCGCGAGGCGGTGGGCAGCGTCAGTTACGCTGCGATGATCCTCGACCTCGGGCTGCCCGACGGCGACGGCCTCTCGGTGCTGCGCGAGCTGCGCCGCCAGAGTAGTCCGCTGCCGGTGCTGGTGCTGACCGCGCGCGGCGGCTTGCAGGATCGCGTCAACGGCCTGCGCAGCGGTGCGGACGACTACCTTGCAAAGCCGTTCGCCATGGAGGAGCTGGTGGCGCGGCTGGAGGCGATCTTGCGCCGGCCGGGCCAGCTGCTCGGCCGCTCGCTGCATCTGGCCAATCTCGTCTACGACACCGAAAGCCGCCAAATCTTCGTCGACGACCAGCCGCGCATCATCTCGGCTCGCGAGGCCTCGGTGCTGGAGATCCTGTTGCGGCGGCAGGGGCGGGCGGTGCCGAAGAAGAATGTCGAGGACCACATTTTCGGGCTCGAAGGCGATGTCGCCTCGAACGCTGTGGAGGTCTATGTCTCGCGATTGCGCAAGCAGCTGGCCGAGCACGGCGCCAGGGTCGTGATCCACACCATTCGCGGCGTCGGCTATCTCATGGCCGAGGAGAAATAAGCGTGGCCCAGGTCAGATCCCATGTCGGATCCCATGCCGGGCTCTACGCGAGATCGCCGACGTTCAAATCGCTGATCTGGCGCATCGTGTTCCTGCACATCGTTGCGGTCGCGGTGGTCGCGATCTTCCTGCCGCTGGTGTTGTTCTGGCTGCTCAATTCTGAGATCGACCTGCTGCATCGCGATGCCATGCGCGCGCAGGCCGAAGTGCTGGCCGAGCGCATCGTCGCCCAGCCGGACGGCGCGCTGACGTTCAACCTGCCGGACAGCCTGCGAGGACTCTATTCAGACGCTTACGGTCGTTATCAGTACGACATTCGCGATGCCCAAGGCCGGCTGCTGTTCTCCTCGCACCGGCGCGCCGGCGCTGCCGCGGCGGCGCCGCCACTCTCCGAGACCATCTCCGGCGCCGGCGTCACCCGGGACATCAGCGGCAAGATGGTGCGCATCCAGGTTGCCGAGGATCTCGCGCATCGCGATGTCATCATCGACGATATCGTCTCGAACTTCTTCCGGCGCGTGGGATGGATCACCATCCCGATCCTGCTGATCCTGCTCGCCACCGACATCATCATATTCCGCCGCGCGATTGCGCCGCTGTGGAAGGCCTCGAAAGAGGCCAGCAATATCGGTCCGGCGCGCACCGACATCCGCCTGCCCACCGAGCAGATCCCGCGCGAGATCATGCCGCTGGTCACCGCGGTCAACCAGGCGCTCGACCGCCTGGAGGCCGGCTTTCGCGTGCAGCGGCAGTTCACCGCCGACGCCGCGCATCAATTGCGCACGCCGCTTGCGATCCTGCGCACGCGGATCGAGACGTTTGGCGACGGCGCCGCAAGGCAGGCGCTGCACGCCGATATCGAGAGTATGAGCCGGATCGTGGCCCAGCTCCTGGAGATTGCCGAGCTCGACACCTTGGTGCTCGACCCCGGCGAGACCGCTGACTTGCGCGCCGTCTGCGCCGAGGTGGTCGGTGCGATCGCGCCATTCGCGCTGGCCCGGCACAAGGACATCGCGCTCAAGGGCACCGAGCTGCCCGTGATGATCCACGGCAATTCCGAGATGCTGCAGCGCGCGATCTTCAACCTCGCCGAAAACGCCATCAAGTTCACCGCGAAGGACACCTCCGTCGACGTCGAGGTGCGGGACGACGGTTCGGTGCATGTGCGCGATTGCGGCCCGGGCATCGCGGAGGCCGAGCGCGAGCTGATCTTCCAGCGCTTCTGGCGCGCCGACCGCCAGCGCACCGACGGCGGCGGCCTGGGGCTGTCGATCGTGCGCGCCGTCGCGGACGATCATGCCGCCACAGTGGAGGTTGAGAACCTCGCGGGAGGCGGCGCGGAGTTCACGCTGCGGTTTCGGTTGGCGGAGGAAGCAATGGTCGCAGAGAAGAACCTGCGCGGCACTGGCGCTGCACCTTCTCCCCTTGTGGGAGGGCGATCGCATATGGGCTGATCTTGTTGTGGCCGATCCTTCGAGACGCCCGCCTTGGGGCGGGCCCTCAGGATGAGGATGGAGTGCGCGGCAGCGGTTTCAACGCGCGCCGATCTCGCTCAGCCTCATCCTGAGAAGACCGCGGAGCGGTCGTCTCGAAGGACGAGGCGCGCGCTCAGGCCGCCCAAAACGCCATATGCGGTAGCCCTGCCCCTTGTGGGAGAGGGTGGCTCGCCGCGATAGCGGCGAAACGGGTGAGGGGTCTCGCTCCGCGAGTCCCACTCTCATTCAACGCGTGGAGGCAACCCCTCATCCGGCGCCATAGCCGATGCGAAGCATCGGCGTTCTCAAGAACGGCGGCCGAAGGCCGCCTATGCCATCTTCTCCCACAAGGGGAGAAGGAAGAAAGCCGCTGTTATTTCAGCTTGCCGGTGGACAGATCCATGATCATGCGCGTGGCCAGATAAAGACGCGGCACGATGCTGTTGAGCTGCACATATTCGGCATCGTTGGAGTGCGCGCCGAAGCCCGACAGGCCCATGCCTTCCACCACCGCTCCCTTGGTCTTGAGCGCGGCAAATGCGGCGTCGGTGCCGCCCCCGGTCGCCTTCTCATCGACCTTGAGGGACAGTCCGAGCTCCTGATAGATCGTCTTGCCGTAGGCCGCCACGCCGCGCGAGGCGTCGTTGGCCTCTAACGGCGGGCGACGCACCTCGAATTTCAGGTCGACCTTTGAGTCGGGCAGCAGACGATTCCTGATCTTGTCCCGCAGCGCCTTTTCCAGCTCGTCGAAATCCGCCACCTTGAGCGCGCGCGCATCGGCCTGGGCGGTGGCCTCGGCAGGGATCACGTTGCGGTTGGTACCGGCCTTGGAGACGGTCCAGTTCAGCTTGAGACCCTGCTCGGGCCTGGACAGGTCCTTCATCTGCAACAGCTGGTGCGAGAGCTCGTACAGGGCATTGACGCCGCCCTCGGGCCGTGCGCCGGCATGCGACGACTTGCCCTGCACGGTGAGATAGGCCGAGCCGATGCCACTGGTGGCGAGGCGCAGCGTGCCGTCGGTACCACCGCCTTCGAACGAGAACACGACATCCTGATCCGCGGCGAGCCGGGCGATGGTGCTGCGCCAGCCGGGCGAGGAGACCTCCTCGTCGCCATTGATGAGCACTGTGAGTGTGCCGAAATCCTTGAAGTTCAGCTTCTGCAGCAACGCCACGGTATGGAGAATGAGTGCGACGCCCTGCTTGTCGTCGGCAATGCCGAGGCCGTAGGCCTTGTCGCCGTCGATGCGGAACGGTTGGTCCTTCAGCATGCCTTTCAGGTACACCGTGTCCATATGGGCGATCAGCATGATCTTTTTGCCGCCGGTGCCCTTGAAGACGGCGTGCACGGCCGGGCCGATCTTCTCGGGCGTGTCGTCGAGCCGATAGATCTCGTTGGGCTGCAGGATCTCCACCGTGCCGCCGAGCTGCTTGAGCTGCGCGGCGACGCGCTCGGCGATCTGGTTCAGTCCGTCGATGTCCTTGCTGCCGGATTCGATGCTGACGAGATCGCGCAGCGTGTCGAGCAGCGGCTGCTGCTCCTTTTGCGCCAGCGCATGGATATCGGCCATCACATTCGCACTGGGCTCGGCATGCGCAACGGTGGCGGCACATGCCAGCCAGAGCGACGCGATCAACGGACGAGCGAGCGATGGAACAGGGTGCGATCGAGGCATGAGCGGCGGCCCTAGGTTGGAGGATGGCCCGGTATGCCCGTGTTTCCGGCGCCTGTCACGCGCCCGGCTCACGTGTCATGCACTGCCGAGGCCGAACATGATTGGAGGGCCATGGCCGCTGGCCGTCTAAGCCGAAAGTAGCAGAACCGGCTGGCAAGGGGAGCCGGGCATTTTGTGTCCCTCACCATCGTCGGGCTGGAAATCGGATGACACATGTTCCATGCTGTCTCCAAGCCTCGGCAAGAAGGCCCATCATCACAATCCATCAGGGTAGGAAATCATGAAGAGAAGAGACTTCATCAAGGTCACAGGACTTGGCGCAGCGGGTGCAGTGACGCTCGCCGCTCCCGCGATCGCGCAGTCGACGCCGGAGATCAAGTGGCGCATGCCGACGAGCTGGCCGAAATCGCTCGATACGCTCTACGGGGGCGCCGAGATGATGGCGAAGATGGTGGCGGAAGCGACTGACAACAAATTCCAGATCCAGACGTTTGCGGGCGGCGAAATCGTGCCCGGGCTGCAAGTGCTCGACGCAGTGCAGAACGGCACCTGCGAGATCGGCCACACGGCGTCCTACTACTATTTCGGCAAGGACCCGACCTTTACGTTCGGCTCGGCGGTGCCGTTCGGACCGAACATGCGCATCAACCAGGCCTGGTACATGCTGGGCGGCGGGCGGGAAGTTCTCAACGAGTTCTACAAGAAGTACAACGTCGTCTCGCTGCTTGCCGGCAATACCGGCTGTCAGATGGGCGGCTGGTTCCGCAAGGAAGTCAAAGTGCCCCAGGACTTCAGCGGCCTCAAATTTCGCATCGGCGGCTTTGCGGGGCGCGTGTTGCAGAAGCTCGGCGCGGTGCCGCAGCAGATCGCCGGAGGCGATATCTACCCGGCGCTCGAGAAGGGCACCATCGACGCCGCCGAATGGGTCGGACCGTATGACGACGACAAGCTCGGCTTCGTCAAGGTCGCGCCGCACTACTACTTTCCGGGCTGGTGGGAAGGCGGCCCGATGCTTCTCGCCTTCGTCAATCAGGACAAGTGGAACGCGCTGCCGAAGCACTACCAGAGCGTCCTCGAGCAGGCGGGCCACTTTGCCAACAACTGGATGATGGCCAAGTACGACCAGTCCAACCCGCCGGCGTTGCGGCGCCTGCTCGCTGCGGGCGCCAAGCTGCATCCGTTCTCCCCGGAGATCATGCAGGCCTGCCTGAAGGCCGCAAAGGAACTGCACACCGAAGTCGCGTCCACCAATGCGGATTTCAAGAAGGTGTACGACTCGCTGACGGCCTTCTCAACCAACGGATATCAGTGGTTCCAGGTCGCCGAAGTCGGCTACGACAACTTCATGGCGCGAAACTCGCAGAGCTGACCGCAGCGCGCCGTTGGCCAAACGAAAAACCCGGAGCGGTGGCTCCGGGTTCTTTTTTTGCGGGCGACGCCAGCGCTATTGTTTCGGTTGGCCGAAGTCGAGCGGCGGCAGCTCGATCTGCGGAATCTCGATCTTGATGGTGTTCGGATCGATGTTGGACTGCACGCCCTTGTAGTGCATCACCATCGAAGGGAACGCGATCACGATGAGCACCATGATGATCTGGATGACAACGAACGGCACCGCACCCCAATAGATCTGCCCCGTCGTGACCGGGTCCATGCGTTTGCCGGTGACGCGATCGGTATAGCGTTCTTTCGGCGCGACCGAGCGCAGATAGAACAGCGCAAATCCGAACGGCGGATGCATGAACGAGGTCTGCATGTTGATGCCGAGGATGACGCCGAACCAGATCAGGTCGATGCCGAGATGCTCGGCCGCGGGCCCGAGCAGCGGGATCACGATGAAGGCAAGCTCGAAGAAATCGAGGAAGAACGCCAGCACGAACACGAAGGCGTTGACGAAGATCAGGAATCCGATCTGTCCGCCGGGCAGGGAGGTCAGCAGGTGCTCGACCCAGACATGGCCGTTGACGCCGTAGAAGGTCAGCGAGAACACGCGGGCGCCGACCAGGATGAAGACGACGAATGCGGACAGCTTCGCCGTCGATTCGATGGCTTGGCGGATCAGGTCCCAGCTCAGCCGCCGCTTCATACCGCCGAGAATGAGTGCGCCGGTCGCGCCCATCGCGCCGCCTTCGGTCGGCGTGGCGAGGCCGATGAAGATCGTGCCCAGCACCAGAAAGATCAGGAACAGTGGCGGCACCATGACGAAGGTCGTCTGCTGCGCCAGCTTCGACAGGAAGCGGAAGCCCGTAAGCTTGTCGATGATCCAGTTCACGATGGCGACGAAGAACGCGAACAGGATGCCGAAGAACATGCTGAGCACGACGTAGTCGGCGCCATGACTCTCCGAGCTCCGCATCATGAACCAGCCGAAGACGCAGCTCGCCAGGAACAGGACACCGAGCGAGACCAAACCCCGGCTACCGCTGTCCTCGCGAAAGCCGATCGCATCCTTGGGAAGGCCCGGCGCGGCCTTCGGGAAGATCAAAGTTACGAGGAATGCGTAGACGGCATAAAGGCCCGCGAGCACCAAGCCCGGAACGAACGCGCCTTCGTACATGTCGCCGACGGACTTGCCGAGCTGGTCGGCCATCACGATCAGGACGAGCGAGGGCGGAATAATCTGCGCCAGCGTTCCGGAAGCTGCGATGATACCGGTCGCCATGCGCCGGTCATAGCCGTATCGCAGCATGATAGGCAGTGAGATCAAGCCCATCGAGATCACCGACGCCGCGACGACGCCTGTCGTCGCCGCAAGCAGTGCGCCGACGAAGACCACGGCATAGGCGAGGCCGCCGCGGACGGTGCCGAACAACTGGCCGATCGTGTCGAGCAGATCCTCCGCCATCCCGGAGCGTTCGAGCACCAATCCCATGAAGGTGAAAAACGGAATCGCGAGCAGCGTGTCGTTGTTCATCACGCCGTAGACGCGTTCGGGCAGGGCCTGGAGAAAGTCGGGGTGGAACTGGCCGAGCTGAATCCCGACCACGGCGAAGATCAGGCCGACGGCGCCGAGCGAGAATGCCGCGGGATAGCCGAGCAGCAGCACGACCACCAGCGACGCGAACATAATCGGCGCCATATTGGCGATAAGAAACGCGGTCATCAAATTCCCCCTCAAACGCCGCCGGCGCTACTTCTTCTCGATGGCCTCGACGAGGTGCTCGACCTCCGCCTCGATTGCCGACACCTGCGACTCGTGAGGGTCGGGGATCATGCCGCGCATGATTGCGATGCGCTTGATCAGCTCGGAGATGCCCTGAACGAACAGGAAGGCGAAAGCGATCATAATGAGCGACTTGGCAGGCCACTGCGGCAGGCCGCCCGCGTTGCCCGACTGCTCGTTGAGTTGGAACGAGCGCTGGAAGAACGGTACGCCGGTGATCATCATGACCACCGTCAGCGGCAGCAGGAAGACCGCGTGGCCGATGATATCGATCACGTTGCGAGCCGTCTTAGGCAACATGTTATTGATGATGTCGATGCGGATGTGCTCGTTGTCCAGCAGCGTCCAGGGCGCGCACAGCAGGAAGACGATGCTGAACAGCACCCATTGCAGCTCGAGCCAGGAATTGGAGGACGTATCGAACGTCTTTCGGACGATCGCATTCATGGCCGAGATGATCACGGCAACCAGGATCAGCCATGCCAGACGCTTGCCCGTCCAACGTGTGAACGCGTCAATTCCATGGCTCAGCTTTAGGAGCGCTTGCAACGATAGGTCCTCCCCCGATTTTGCCCCGGCCGTCTTGACTGCGCCGAGTGGCGCGTGGCTTGTCTCGCCGCGCAGGCATGAGCAGCCGCACCAAACCAGCGAGCGTGCTGCCAGTCAATCGGAAGTTTGTTGATAGTTAAGGGGAATAAGGCTCGCGTCGCGGATAACCGCTACCCGCCGGTCACGCTCATGTGGCGGCTGACGCTGGGACGGTCGTGGCGGCGGTCGATGATGAAGTCGTGGCCCTTGGGCTTCAGGCCGATGGCGCGGTCGATCGCATCCGCAAGCAGCACATCTTCGCTGGAGGCACGCAGCGGCTTGCGCAAATCGGAGGCATCCTCGTGGCCGAGGCAGGTGTGCAGTGTTCCCGTGCAGGTGATCCGCACCCGGTTGCAGGATTCGCAGAAATTATGGGTCATCGGCGTGATGAAGCCGAGCTTGCCGCCGGTCTCGGCGACGCTGACATAGCGCGCCGGCCCGCCGGTGGTCTCGGCTAGATCCGTCAACGTGAATTGCTGGGCGAGCCGCGCGCGCACCAGCGACAGCGGCAGATATTGGTCGATGCGGCCCGCGCCGATCTCGCCCATCGGCATCACTTCGATCAGCGTCAGTCCCATGCCCTTGCCATGGGCCCAGCGCATCAGGTCGGGAAGCTCGTCCTCGTTGAGGTTCTTCAGCGCCACCGCGTTGATCTTGACGCTAAGGCCCGCGGCGCGCGCGGCCTCGATGCCATCCAGAACCTTGTCCATCTCGCCCCAGCGGGTGATTTCGCGAAACTTTTTGGGGTCGAGCGTGTCGAGCGAGACGTTGATGCGGCGCACGCCGCAATCGGCGAGTTCCCTGGCGTATTTCGCCAGCTGAGTGCCGTTGGTGGTCAGCGTCAGCTCGCCCAATGCGCCGGTTGCGAGATGGCGCGACAGCGAGCGCACCAGTGTCATCACGTTGCGGCGGACCAGCGGCTCGCCGCCGGTGAGCCGCAGCTTCTTCACGCCCTTGGCGATGAAGGCCGAGCAGAGCCGGTCAAGCTCCTCCAGCGTCAGCAGGTCCGCCTTGGGCAGGAATGTCATGTCTTCCGACATGCAGTAGAAGCAGCGCAGGTCGCAGCGGTCGGTGACCGAGACGCGCAGGTACGAGATGGTCCGCCCGAACGGATCGGTCATGGGGCTCGACAGCTGGGCGAGGGCGGAGGATCCGTTCATACAACAGGCCTTGTCAGTAACGGCGAGGTGCGCACCTTTGCGTCAGCGGTGCTCTGGAAGCAATCAATCTAAGCATCAGACGCGGCAAGGACAATCGGGCGCGGCGCGGAGATCAGCGCTTGCCGGCGCTCGGATCGGGGAACGGCGACCCCGCGGCAGGTGCGGCGGCCGGTGCCGCGGCTGCGGCCGGTTTCGGCTTCTTCGGCCGGTGCGGTTTCCTCATCGGCTTGGGTGGGGTGGCCGGCTGGAGCTGGGCGAACACCGGATTCGGGTCGGTGGTGACGGAGGCGGGCGTGGTGAGATCGCCGGGATTCTTGATGACGTTCACCGGCACGCTGGCCGGCTGGAACTTGTTCAGGGCGTAGCTGACCGTGAAGGGCGCTTCGGGTGAGGGAACCGAGACGGAGCAGGGCGTCTTGCAACCCGAGCCGAGCGAGGTTTTGGCGTCGGCGCCCGGCGGGCTGGATTCGAGCTGGACCTGGAGGGTCGGCGGGGCCGATTTGAACATGTCCCAGGACACCGAGGAGCAGCCACCAAGACTTGTTGCTCCAAAAAAGCTCGCTGCCGCTAACGCAATCGCGATGACACGACGCATGATCATCCACTTCCACTGCGACGAACCGCCACAATCCCCGGCAGCGACCTTAGGGGCGTGGTTTTACCCGCGCAACCGGCGGACGGCGCATAGTTAATCGTTGGTTAACGCGGAACTTCTTGGGATTGCGTAGTGATTTCAGGGCCTTTGGCCGCTATCAGACTGCTGGCGGCGGCCGGCAGGTCGCGCATGTGATGGATCAGCCGGTCCGGCTTGAGGTCTGCGATCGGCACGTCCGTGTAGCCGAAGCTGACCCCGATCACGGGCACGCCGGCCCGCCGCGCCACCCCGACGTCGGGCCCGGCATCGCCGACCATGATGCTGGCCGTGAGCTGCCCGCCGGCCCGGGCCACCGTCTCGCGCAGGATGGTGGGGTCGGGCTTTGGAACGCCAAAGGTATCGGCACCGCAGATCGCCGCGAACCGGCGGCTGAGGCCGAGCTGGTCCAACAGCCGCTTCGACAGCCATTCCAGCTTGTTGGTGCAGACCGCGAGACGGTGGCCTTGCGCCGCAAAATAGTCGAGCGCAGCCTCCAGCCCCTCGAAGGGCCGGGATTCGACCGCGATATGGTCGGCGTAATAGGCGATGAAATCCGCCGTCAGCCGGTTCATGTCAGCGAGGCTGACGGTGCGGCCCTCGGCCTCCAGGCCCCGCTCGATCAGCTTGCGCGCGCCGGCGCCGATCATGTTGCGGGCGGACTGCATCGGCACTGGCGGCAGCCCTTCGCGGTTGAGCACGTGGTTCAGCGCGCTGATCAGGTCGGGCGCCGTATCCACAAGCGTACCGTCGAGATCGAAAACGATTGTGTGCGGGGAGGTCATGAACGAAAGCGCTATCGGTCCGGCCGTACCGGCGCAAGGGGCGGGCCCATAAGATCAGCTTATAGGCCTGTTCCCCAGACCTGTTCTCCGGAGGAAAACGAGGCTACACAGGCCGCCGAACGCGGCCTATGCCGGCGGCACACTCTTGGGATCAGACTCGTGGGATCAGAGGCGGACGCAATTTGAACATGGACCAGTTGAAGCGGGAGGCGGCAGCGCGCGCGCTCGAGGAGGTGCGTGACGGCATGCAGCTCGGGCTCGGCACCGGCTCGACCGCGAAGCATTTCGTCGAGCTGCTCGGCGAACGCGTGCGCGCCGGGCTCAAGGTGATCGGCGTGCCGACCTCGGAGGCGACGCGCCTTGACGCCGTGCGCTGCGGCGTGCCGCTGACCACGCTGGACGAGATCGACCATCTCGACATCACTATCGACGGCGCCGACGAGATCGATCCTGCGCTCAATCTGATCAAGGGCGGCGGCGGTGCGCTGTTGCGCGAGAAGATCGTAGCGGCGGCTTCGGATCGCATGATCGTGATTGCCGACGACAGCAAATGGGTGGCGACGCTCGGCCGCTTTCCGCTGCCGGTCGAGGTCATCCCGTTCGGCCTCGGCGCAACCCGGCGCGCGATCGAGAAGGCATTTGCGCAATGCGGCGCTTCCGGGCAAATGGCGGTCCGCAACGGCAAGGATGGCCACGTTTTCGTCACCGATGGCGGCCACTGGATCGTCGATGCCCAGCTCGGACGGATTGAGGATCCGGCTCATCTCGCCACGGCGTTGAGCGCGATCCCCGGCGTGGTCGAGCATGGTCTGTTTATCGGCTTGGCCAGCTCGGCCGTTTTGGCGGGTGGCAAGGGAATTCGCGTGATTGAACGGCGAAAGCCGAAAGGAGACTAGGAATGAAGAGCGTTTTGAAATTGTTGCCGGCCGCTGCCCTCGCTGTGGGACTGGCCGTTTGCGCCGGCCCGGCCCTGGCCCAGCAGGCGGCGGCGCCAAAATCGTCGCCGGCCGCGATTGCGGCGGCCAAGGAAATCCTGGCGATGAAGAATGCCAGCGCGATGTACGCCAACGCGGTGCCGGGCATGGTCGAGAAGACCAAGGGCGCGCTGATCCAGCAGAACCTCAACTACCAGAAGGATCTGAACGAGGTGGCGCCGATCGTTGCCCAGCAGCTCAACGGCCGGGAAAAGGAGATCGGAGAAGGCATGGCGCAGGTCTATGCCAGCGAGTTCACCGAGCAGGAGCTGAAGGATCTCGTTGCCTTCTACAAGTCGCCGCTCGGCAAGAAGCTGGTCGAGGCCGAGCCCAAGGCCATCGGCCTCAGCATGGCGTTCATGAATTCATGGGCGCAAAACTTCACAGAGACCGTGATGGGCGCCTTCCGCGCCGAGATGCGCAAGCGTGGCAAGGAGATCTGATCGATACTATCTGATCAGAAGTCCTTGAAAGGGGTCGGAGTGGACAATGGCTGAATTCGACGTCGACCTCTTTGTCGTCGGTGGCGGTTCGGGTGGCGTGCGCGCCGCCCGCATCGCGGCGGGATACGGCGCCCGCGTGACGGTCGCGGAAGAGTATCGCATGGGCGGCACCTGCGTGATCCGCGGCTGCGTGCCGAAGAAGCTGTTGGTGATCGGCTCGCATGTCCGTCACGAGGTCGAGGACGCCGCCGGTTTCGGCTGGACCATTCCGCCCGCGACCTTCGACTGGCCGACATTGATCGCCAACAAGGACAAGGAGATCGCGCGGCTGGAGGCGGCCTACACCGCCAATGTCGAGAAGTCCGGCGCGCAGATCGTCAAGAGCCGGGCGCTAATCGAGGACAAGCACACCGTCCGTCTGATCGAGAATGACCGCAAGATCACCGCAAAATACATCCTGATCGCAACCGGCGGTGCGCCCAACCATGGCGCCTCGATCCCCGGCATCGAGCATGTGATTTCCTCAAACGAGGCCTTCCATCTCAAAAAGCTGCCGAAGCGGATCGTGATCCAGGGCGGCGGCTACATCGCGCTGGAATTCGCCGGCATCTTTGCCGGCTTCGGCTCCGACGTCACCGTGATCTATCGCGGCGACAACATCTTGCGCGGCTTCGACGACGACGTGCGCGCTCACGTGCGCGCCGAGATGGAGAAGCAGGGCATCACCATTCTCACCGCGTGCACGGTGACCAAGGTCGATCGCCATGGCGAGGAGTTCACCACCCATCTGTCGAACGGCTCGAGCGTCGCCTCCGACCAGGTGATGTTCGCGATCGGCCGTCATCCCAACGTCGCCAATCTCGGTCTGGAGAAGGCCGGCGTTGCCATCAATCCGACTAACGGCGGCATCGCGGTCGACCATTTCTCCAAAAGTTCGGTCGACAGCATCTACGCGATCGGCGACGTCACCCATCGCCACAATCTGACCCCGGTCGCGATCCGCGAGGGGCACGCCTTCGCCGACACCGTGTTCGGCAAGCGCGAGGTGAGGGTGGATCATTCGACCATCCCGACCGCAGTGTTCTCGCAGCCGGAGGTCGGCACCGTCGGCCTCACCGAGACCGAGGCGCGGGCGCAGTTTGGCCATGTCGACATCTACAAGACGTCGTTCCGTCCGATCAAGGCGACGATGTCCGGCCGCGACACCCGCGTGCTGATGAAGCTCGTCGTCGACGGCGCGTCCGACCGCGTGCTCGGCTGTCACATCGTCGGTGATGCCGCCGCCGAGATCACCCAGGCGGTCGCGATCGCCATGAAGATGAAGGCGACCAAGGCCGACTTCGACGCTACCTTCGCGCTGCATCCGACCGCCGCCGAAGAGCTCGTCACCATGCGCACTCCGACCGCGCGTCACGTGCGGCAAGCGGCGGAGTAGGGGCGCCACGAGCGCAGCTCGGGCGAGGCCTGCGCCTACGCGTACAAATATCCGACCGGCTTGCCTTCGGTGCGCAGGGGACGAATGTCCCTCCGTGTGATGATCTGAGCGGCCAAGCCGTCGATTTCGTCACGCTGGGTCGGCGTCCAGCTGCGAAGGTTGTTCATGCCTTGCAGAAGGCCGAGCCGGAGGACCTGGGTGTTTTCACCGACGCCGACGAGGCTTGTCGCGTTTTTGCCGGCCGTCACCACATCGCCGGCCGTGAGCTCAAAGCTCTCGCCAGCCTTGTTGCTGAATTCGGCGGTGCCGCGAATGACGCGGTAGATGACGACTTCGCCTTTGGCAAAACAGGCGCCGTCCGCTGCCGTCGACGTGCTCTTCGGCAACAGCGACTGGCCGCGCGGGTCGGTTGCGATGATATGGCCGGTGACGAGATGACCGCTCGGGATTTCGATGCCGATATCGCGCACGTAAACCGGCGTGGCGGATTTGATCAGACTATCGGACAGCGGCTTGAACAGCGCATCGAGCGCCAGCGGATCCTGAAGCCAGAACCCTGCATTCGCCGGGCGATCATGCAGCGGATGGCTCCAGGCCACCCGCGGCGTCTCGGCTTCGTCGATCTGATCCGGGCCAACGATTGTCGGGTTCGGAAAGGTCGTCGGATCGGTGATGAAGGCTTCGAGGAATTTGCCGGAGTAGCCCATGGAGATCGGATCCGGCACCACCGTCTGCGGCGTCTTCAGGTTCTCTTCGGTCGACAGGCCGGACCAGGTGTAAAACAGCTGGCGGTGGACGATCGCGCTTTGCAGCATCACTGCGCCTGGACCGACATTGTAGAAGCGCCCATCGTAGTCGAAGGTGAACGCGCCCGAGGTCACCAGCACGAGCTGAAAGCCACCCGGTGGAAGATGGAGATGGAAATCGGTGGGGCCGGTGTCCGGGCGATAGATCGGCAGATTCGTCGCGACTTCATGAAGCAGGAAGGTCTCGTTGTTGGCGTGAAAGCCCGCGTCCGCACGGTTGTAGAGGGCTTGCGGACGATAGGTCGCCTCATACTTCGCATCCCGGTCGCGATCGATCGCGACGAAATCCTGGCTGTTCAGGCGCAGCGGCGCGCCATCCGGGCGCGTGAGGCCGGTGGTTTTGAGATCGCCCGCAGCATGCACGTTCATGACATCCTCCAATCCGAGCAATCCGCCTAGTGGGGAGTGCCGCGAGACTCGGGCCTGATGCTTCCTTGCGAATTCTGGGCCAGTTGTGGCGCAGAGCGGCTCATCGATTCGTTGGCCTGCTAGCGGCGGGCCCGATTGGAAAAATCGAGATTGCACGGGATGTTAAGTCGGTCGATTCTCCGTGCTGCGTTTGCCTTCCTCGCAAGCGCTTGCAGTGAGCCAGAGTTAGCTTGTCTAATTTGTCGGCAAGCCTCGCCAAGGCGAGTGCAGCGGCGAGCGGATGCGGCGATGGCAGATCGGACGCAGCAGTTGGATTGTCGCCCCGGCCGGCCTCGATCGGCAGTCGGGCGAGACCAATCCGCGCATCGATTGACATTTTGTTCATGATTTGTTCTTATGCTGCAACTATACCCGGGAGGCAGCGATGGACAACCGTATCAACGAAATCCGCAGAACCATTAGGGCGCTCCGCGTCAGCATGCTCGAGGCTGAAGCCATCGTGCGTGAACAGATCAACCGGGATGAGGACTGCAGCTTCGTGGCGCAGGAGATCCTCAAGATGCGTTCGGTCATGAGCCTGCTGGTGAGGGAGCGGACCGCGCTCGGCGATGACGAGCCGATTCTCGTCAACTGCCTGTTCGTCCGGCGGCGCCGTCCGGCGCGAAGCTCGGTTGCTGTGCGTCCCCTGAAGTACGGTCTTGTTTCCGCTCAACGCCTGGCGGCGGGGATCTGACGCGGAAGGGCGGCTCATTCGAAGGATTGACGCGAGATCAGCTTAGGCTTGCCCGAGGGACTGTCGGCCCACTTCGCCATGTCCATCGTTCTTGCGTCCAGGCTTTCGCACCACAAGCAACGGGGCTTTGCACGGCCGTTCTCGGATAGGATAGGGACCAGGCCATGGCCGCAGCCGGGGCAATAGGCGACGTGGTTCATGCGTTTCCTCCGCGACACAACAAGTTGGGAACGATGTTTTCGTTCCCCAGGCTTGCGCGGGCGCTATGACGGTGCCTGGGCGCCGCCTGCGGTTGCGGCGCGTTCGGATGTCGTCGATGCAGCGATCCGTCGTGACACCGCTGCGAGCTCCAGCGTCGGGTGCTGCATCGACGGCCGCATCGCCCAACATGCGTGCTGAGACGCACCAACACACCTGACGGGACGATAGCTCCCGACAACGGATTCCGGGGGCCGTGAGCATCAGGCCGAGAGCGGGATGAGAGGCGCAACCTCGCGATCCTGCGCGTTCTCGCTTGCCGCAAGACCTTGTGCGACGCCGACACGGTCGGCCTCGGGGCGGTTCTGGTTCATCTTGCACTTGCCTTCGAACCGCACGACGGGAATGCGCAAACCCACGATTCCGCGCAATTGTGCGGCGATGAAATCGGCGGGGGCGTCATCGACGGCCCAAGGCTTTGCGCGCGAACTTTCGTGCCTGTTGGTCAGCCGCGTTACCGCCTCGAGCAGGCGCTCCGGCTCGTGGAAGAATTCGACCGGGCCGTAGGCGTGCACGGCAACATAGTTCCAGGTCGGGACGACCTTCCCGGTTTCCTGCTTGGTCGCGTACCAGGACGGTGTCACATAGGCGTCGGGACCGCTGAAGATGGCCAGCGCATCTCCGATCGGCGGCAGCTTCCATTGCGGGTTGGCCTTGGCCACATGTCCGTACAGCACGCCATGCTCTCCCTCGCTCTCGTCGAGGAAGAGCGGCAGCGGCGTGGCGACCGGACCGTTGGTCGTAGCCGTCACGAGGCTGGCGAGCCGGGCACCGCGGATGGTGGACCGGATGCTCTCGATATCGTCTTTGAAGGCCGGGGGGATGTACATGGTGTGTCTCCGTTCTTGATCCGGAGATAGCCGAAGCCTGGTCTGGATTAAACGACCAGTTTAGCGAAGTTTTATCAGTCCAGTTCATCGACCGCCTGGGCCAGAAGCTTGCAGCCGCGTTCGATCTGCGCAGTCTCCAGAGCCGAATAGCCCATGATGAGGCCGACTGGCTCCCGCGACCGCCGAACGCCGACGAACAGCACGGAGACGGGATAGATGCCAACGCCCTTGGCGCGAGCCGCCTTGACCAAGGCATCCTCACTTTTTTGCGGCACGCCGTCGAACCAGGCCACCACATGCAGGCCTGCGGCCGTGCCTTCGATCCGGACGCGATCGTCGAAGCGGCGGTGCAACGCATCGACCAGTGCCTGCTGGCGTTCTGCGTTGCGCCGGCGCACGCGCCTGATGTGGCTGTCATAGGCGCCACTCTCCAGCAACGCGGCGAGCGCGTCCTGCTCGGTGAGCGGCGTGTGCCGGTCCATGATCTGCTTGGCGGCGGCGAACAGGGGGCGCAGCCCAGCGGGCATGACAAGGTAGCCGATCCGCAAGGTCGGGGAGAGCGTCTTGGAGACGGTCCCGAGATAGATCACGTTGTCGCTGCCCTCCAGCGCATGTAGTGGCGGGATCGGCTTGGTGTCGTAGCGATACTCGCTATCGTAATCGTCCTCGATCACGTAAGCATCGGCCTTCCGCGCCCAGGCGAGCAATTGGTGCCGGCGTCCGATCGGCATGACTCCGCCGAGCGGATATTGATGCGATGGCGTCACGTAGGCGAGGCGGGCCTCGACCCCGTCGAGGCGGGCCGTCTCCAGTCCATCCGCGTCGACCGGGATCGGCACCGTCTCGGCGCCCGTCGCCGCAAAAGTGTGCCGCGCCATCTGGTAGCCGGGATCCTCCATCACGAAGCGGTCGCCGGCATCGAGCAGCAGGCGCGCACAGATGTCGAGGCCCTGCTGGGAGCCGTTCACGACGACGATCTGATCGACGTCGCAGCGAACGCTTCGCGATCGCCACAGATAGCCCTGAAGTGCGGTCCGCAGCCGCAGCGAGCCGCATGGGTCGTCATAGGCCAGCCGCTCGAGCCTGCGCGCCATCGCAGCAATCAAGGCCTTCTTCCATGCCAGTACCGGGAAGTCCGATGCCGAGAGCTCGCCATAGCGGAAGTTCGCGATGAGCCCGTGCGGCGGCTCGGTCCAGCGCGGCGGGTCCTGAAGCAGCCGCTCGCCGAACGCCGACAGCCGCACCTTGCGCGCCGACGTCCGGGATGAGGCGCGCGCGCGTCCACGCTCGACGACGGCGCGGGCAACGCGCGGCCGTGCGCCATGGCGCGTCTCGATGAAACCTTCGGCGGCGAGCTGTTCATAGGCCACGGTGACCGTCGAGCGCGCCACGCCCATCTCGCCCGCAAGCGCCCGCGACGACGGCAGCAACCCGTCGATCCCGTACACCCGCGCCAAAATCTGATTTCTCAGGGCTTCGTAGATCTGGCGCGCGCCAGGATTCGGCTTCATCTGGATCATCCACATTCCAATCCGGCATTCGTCCGAACGGACGATGCCGGAAGGTGCTTCTAATCCCGTTCGCCGAGAGTTTCGACGTAAGCCTTGCCGTAGGGGTGAAAATGCTCCTTCTTGCCCTTGTCCCAGAGTGCTTTGAGTCCGGGTGCCGTGATGTCCCAATCCGGACGGCATTTCCTGCTGACGGCTCGCAGATCCTGGCGGAGTTCTTCGACGGTCGGACGACCGAAGAACCAATAGCCATTGTAAACCTTATGAATGACAAGGCGCGGTTCCAGCACGATGACGTGCGGAATCATCGGATTGTGGACCGGATCTGTATATTCGGCGATATCGAGATCCTTCTGAACGATACGCCGCGGATCGGAGAGAAAAGGCCAGTGCGCACCCACGCCGCTGCGGTACTCGCTGGTCTGGCTGATGGTGTCGGTCGTGATCGTGACCATGCGGCAGTAGCCCACCTCCATCTCCCGATGCAGTTGCAGCAACCCTTCGGCCTGCCGTCGATCCTTTGGACAAAAACCGCCGCGGCCCAGCACGAGCACCATCGGATCGTCACCCTGCAACTCAGAGAGCTTTCGATGCTTGCCGGTGTGGTCGCTGAGCTCGTAGTCCGGGAAGATGGCTCCCTCCACGATGTCGGTTCGCATTTGAATCTCGCCACGGTTGGTGCAGTTGCGTCGCCCGATCAAAGATCAATCACGATGTCGCCTTCGGGGCGTGAGCAGCAGATCAGGACATTGCCGTCCGCAGGGGCATCGATAGGGTCCGGCCGATAGCTGACCGTTCCCGCCACGAGCCCGGTCTCGCAGTTGTGGCAGACACCCGTTCGACACGACCAGCGTACGGGGACGTCGCAGGCCTCGGCCAATTCGAGCAAGCTTCCGTATGATGACGACCAGCGAACATTGAGACCGCTGCGGGCGAACGAAACGTTCGGTCCCGGGCCGGCAGGCCCGACCGGCAGATGCGGGGCCGTCCGCGGCGATGGAGCAATGCCCGGCGTCAGGGACGGCTTGGCGCCGAACAGCTCGGTATGGATGCGATCGGGCGCGACGCCTGAGGTCGCCAGGCCGGAGGTCAGATCGCTCATGAAGGTTGCCGGCCCGCAGATATAGAAGTCACTATCGCGCGGTACGTCGAGAGCCTGGAGCACTCGCATATCCAGACGGCCAGCCGTATCGAAGTCCATGGTGGGCCGATCGCCCGGTGTCGGCGCGCTGTAGCAGATGTAGCTGTGGTGGTGAGCGAGTGCACCCAGCAGTCCGCGCGCCTCGGCCGCAAACGGATGTTCGCGCCCGTTACGTGTCCCGTGCAGCCACCAGACGTCCCGGGCCGATGCCTGCGCCGCCAGCGCGTGAAGCATCGCGAGCACCGGCGTCACGCCGATGCCGGCACTCAACAGCGCGACAGGCCGCTCGCCCTGCCGCAGTGTGAAACCTCCGCGCGGCGCACTTGCGTGCACGATGTCGCCAGCGCGGAGCTCATCGGCGATGAAAGCGCTGGCCGCACCGTGCACCTCCCGCTTGACGCTGACACGATAGCGCGCGGTGCCAGGCTCTCCCGACAACGAATAGCTTCGCATCAGCGCCGGCGCGGAATCCGGCGTCAGCTGCAGCACGACGAACTGCCCGGGCAGAGCCGCAGCAACAGGCTGTCCGTCGGTCGGCTCGAGCGCGAGCGAGGTCACCCTGTCGCTTTCTCGCACCTTGCGCGCCACGCGAAACGGGCGCAATCCGCGCCACGCCGGAGGCGTGTCGGACGCTGCGACAAGTCCGGGATTTCCCATTGCCGCACCGTCTTTGCGCTGCTGGGTCAGTAGCGCTTCGAACGAATGACGCCAGCCGCTACTCAGCGCCGGAATGCGCAGCGCGTGCTCCAGGCGATCACGGGGATGTCCCGGCGTGTAAAGCAGCGCGTTGATGTCGACCACGCTCATGCGCTCGGGCCCCGATGCGACCTGCGTGATCTCGTCGCCGGCCTGCACCTGCCCTTCCTCGATCACACGAAAATAGAACCCAGGCCTGCCGTGCTTGACGAGCAGGGCCGCCATTTCCGGCTCGTTCAAGCGGATGCCGAGGCGGTAACAGGTCACGCGTGGCTGCGTCACCTCGAACACGGCGTTTCCGATCCGGTAGCGGTCCCCGATGCAAACCTCCGCGTCCGCCAGGCCCTCGACGGTGAAATTCTCCGCGCCCGGGAATGCAAATTGAGGGAGCCGCGCTCGCAATGACGGTGTTGAAGCAGTCAAGAATAATATCTCAGCACTTCGCCAGGACGATCGCGAGGATCTTGCCGCATCCCGCAACATGGAACCGATGCGGCCGCTGGTCGCACTAAGGCCGCCTTGATTCCGACAGACCTATCTTTATTTCTGGAGCGAACAAGAATCCGGGCCCCTCTGGCGAGGCCGCCGACGATGTCGGTAAACCTCGTGATGTCGGATGATCTGTCCCGCGCGAATGCGATGGATCGGCCGATCGTCGGGCCTACCCTGTTTCTCCGACCAAATCGTCCCCATCGCAGCTCCGCGCGGCCATTTGCGCAAGAGATTAAGGGAGCAACGATGTCTGACGCCAACCAATCAAACCCGATCGAGATCACCGAACCGTCGAGCCTCAACGAACAGGCTGCGGCGGCGCTGGTGATCGCCGGTGCGCTCGTCGCGGTGGCCGACCGGCAGGTATCGCCGTTGGAGCGCGATGAGGTGATCCGCTTCGTCAGGGATCGCAAATTGGCGCCGCACATCACCGACGACCGGCTGTTCGCAATTTTTGATGAACTCGCGGAACGGCTCGAGGAGCCCGACTTTGCCAATGTGGTGATCGACACGCTGCGTCCGGTCTCGGACCTGCCGCTGGCGACGCATCTGATGGACCTATCGGAACGCGTCGCGGCGGCGGACGAGGATGTGCATCCCCACGAAGTGCAGGCGATCAAGCTGCTGCGCCTGCTGACGCTGGTGCTGCCGCGCGCAAAGCCGGTCGTCTCAAATGCGCGCGCCGAACAGCGCGCCGCCTCAGAGGAGTGAGCATGAGCGTAGCCCCGGACGAACCCTCGACAGCTGCCGAAGGCGCTGTCGGCCCGTTGGCCGGCGGCGACCCGCGCCTCGATAAGCTCGTCCATCGACTGCCTCCGCGCTTCGCCGGCACCGTCACCTATCTGCTGCAACCGTCCAGTCGCTGGGTCAGGATTCCCTCCGGCGCGCTGCTCATCGTCGGTGGCGTACTCTCGTTCCTGCCGGTGCTCGGCATCTGGATGCTGCCGCTTGGGCTTGCGCTGCTCGCCGAGGACGTGCCCGCGCTGCGCTCGTCCCGTTCGAAGATCTTCGACTGGATCGAGCGGCGGAAACCGCAATGGCTCG
Source organism: Bradyrhizobium sp. 142 (assembly GCF_023074015.1). NCBI lineage: Bacteria > Pseudomonadati > Pseudomonadota > Alphaproteobacteria > Hyphomicrobiales > Nitrobacteraceae > Bradyrhizobium > Bradyrhizobium sp. 142. Next base: position 44,998 of record NZ_JADPKQ010000324.1, on the reverse strand, counting down.
ATCCGTCCCCATCCAGAAATGAACAGTCATGACTGAATTCATCACTGCGGAGGCGCTGAGCGCGCTGCTCCAGGTCGTCTTGATCGACCTCGTGCTGGCCGGCGACAATGCGGTCGTCATCGGCCTTGCCGCCGCCGGCCTGCCGGCCAACCAGCGTCGGCGTGCCATCGTGGTCGGCATCATGGCCGCCACTGCGCTCCGCATCGTCTTTGCCGGAGTCGCGACCCAGCTCCTGCAGGTGATCGGCCTGCTGCTCGCCGGCGGCGTGCTGCTGCTGTGGGTGTGCTGGAAGATGTGGCGCGAGCTGCGGGAGCAGGCCGCGCACAGGCGCGAGTTCGCGTTCATCCATGGCGGCGGCGCAAGCGCTGCGGCGGCGCCGCGAAAAACCTTCGGCCAGGCGGCGGCACAGATCGTCGCCGCCGACGTCTCGATGTCGCTCGACAACGTGCTCGCGGTCGCGGGTGCCGCGCGCGAGCATCCCTACATTCTCGTCTTCGGCCTTTTGCTGTCGGTCGCGCTGATGGGCGTTGCCGCCGATCTGCTCGGCCGCGTGCTCCAGAAGCAGCGCTGGATCGGCTATGTCGGCCTCGCCATCATCGTTTACGTCGCCTTCGAGATGATCTATCGCGGCTCACTCGAGCTCGCGCCGGTCATCGCGAGTCTGTGAAGCGCGTCTTCTGTTTGCAATCCGGAGTGATCCATGACGTCTGAACCCAAGGCAGCTTCGGCGCTGTCCGCGCCGCCGCCGCAGATCGGGCCGTTTGCCCAACTCATCTTCGGCTCGCGCTGGCTGCAAGTGCCGCTCTATGTCGGCCTCATCGTCGCGCAGGCCGTGTATGTGCTGCTGTTCCTCAAAGAGCTCTGGCACCTGGTCGCGCACTCGTTCGACGCCAGCGAGCAGCAGATCATGCTGGTCGTGCTCGGGCTGATCGATGTCGTGATGATCTCAAACCTGCTGGTGATGGTGATCGTGGGCGGCTACGAAACGTTCGTTTCGCGCCTGAACCTGAGCGGCCATCCGGACGAGCCGGAATGGCTGAGCCACGTCAATGCCAGCGTGCTCAAGATCAAGCTCGCGATGGCCATCATCGGCATTTCCTCGATCTCTCTGCTCAGGACCTTCATCGAGGCGGGCAATCTCGGCACGACGCGCAGCAATTTCACCGAGACCGGCGTGATGTGGCAGGTGCTGATCCACCTGACCTTCATCATCTCCGCGGTCGGCATCGCCTGGGTCGACCGCATCAGCGAGAGCGGGCAGCGCAAGTCCGGCCACGGCTGAGCGATGAAGTGCGCCGGGATTGGCGGCAATCGTCGTCGCACCGGGGTCAGAAGCGAAGCGTAGCGTCCGCAAAATATCGGGCGTTTGCCAGCGTCTCGGACGGCATCTCGCCGAATATCGTCTTGTAGACCTTCGAAAATTCGCCCATGTGCCAGAAGCCGTTCGCGAGCGCTGCGGCTTTGATGGTCAGTCCGTTGCCTCCGATCATCAGCTGCGTGCGAACCGACCATAAGCGCTTGAGCCGCAGGTAATGATGCAGGCTGACGCCATGCACCGCGTGTGTCGCGGTCTGCAGTGTGCGGACGGATATGCCGAGCGCGCTCGCGAGATCGTTGCTGTAGAGCGGCTTGCTGCCGAACAACGCGACCACTTCGTCGAGACGCGCGATCAGCCTGCGGTGCTTGTCGAACGATCCGCGTCGCGCGGCCAGCGCGTCGGCCGGCACGAGCGTCGCGTCGAGGCAGGCGAGCAGCGTCTCCTGGATCGGCCGGTTGAGCGCTTCGAATTGCCGGGGATCGTTGCCTTCAGCGGCCAGGCTAAACATGTTCAGGATCGTGGCGCGCAGGCGTGCCATCGTCTCGTCATGGGGCCGGAAGAATCCGAGCCCGCGGTCGTAATCCGCCCAACCGCGATGCCGCATGTCCGAGTTGAAGCGCATCATCAGGTAGGTGTTGGGATGCTCCTCGACAGATTTGACGGGGACCCTGCCGCGTACGACACCCACGGTGGAACTCTCGATCTCGCGGCCGTTGCTGATCGAGTGATAGCAGAACGGGACCACGAGGCCGATGCCATGGTCGGTGCCGACATCGACGTCGAGGCGTCGGGCAAAAGCGCGCGCTGGAGCACGAACAGCCCGTCCTGGAGCGGCAGGATCGCGCGCGACAGGGAGAAATCCCGCGGGTGAAGCGGCGTGCTGGTGCCGAGGCCGAGCACCTCGTTGGCACGAAATTGGCCGAAGTCCGAGAAGCGCTCGATGCCGAGGACGCGCGAAGGCTTCAGCCGATGTAGCGGCATTGCGGGATCCTGGAGGTGGTGGTCTGGATTGGCGGGCCTAATCCGCGACAAGTATCAGATGGCCTGCCACCAGCCATATTCCGGATAACTACTGCCGGTTCGGCGACGCGTCATCACGCACCGTGCGGATAGGCCGCGTTCTCTTGCCGCTCGCGCTCGCCGAGCTCACGCACCAGCTCCTGGAGAAAGGACTCCGTGTAGGCGGGCAGGGTGCGTTCGGCGCGGACATAGATGCCGAGATCCGACCACACCGGGCTGCCGGCATTGTCGAGCGGAAGGAAGACAAGCTGGCCCTCGCGCGACAGCCGGCCGATGCCGAGCTGGGTCTGGAATGCAACGCCGACCCCGCGCGCGGCGAGTTCGCGCATCAGGTCAATTGAGTTGACCTGGATCGCAGGTTCAGGCGTCTCGGGCAGCTGCGCGATCAGGGGCTGGAGCAGGTGATAGATCGACAGCTCCGGCAGAGCATGAATGACGGGGAAGGCAAGGCATTGGGCCAGCGTGACCGTCTTGCGGCGCGCCAGTGGATGCTCGCGCCCGACCACCGCGCCAAGCCGGAAGCGCTTCAGCGCGGCCTGCCGCAAGTCGGGTGGATGCCGCAGTGCCATGGCAATGCCGATATCGGCTTCACCGCGGCTCAAGGCTTCCAGCACGTCCGACGATCCCTTCACTTCGGTGGTGAAGCTGACGCGGCGGGCGCGGCCGCGATGCGAGGCGATCAGGTCCGGCAGCACTGATTCGGTGAGCGACTCGATACAGGCGATGCTGACGGTGCCGTGCCACGTACCGGACAGCGACTGCACGTCCGAACGAAAGCGATCGAGATCCTGGAGCACGTTCATGACGTGCCGGGCCAGCATCTCGCCGACCGTCGTCAAGGTCAGGCCGCGCGCGTTGCGTTCGAATAAGGGCGATCCAACCTCTTGCTCCAGCTTGAGAATTTGGCGGCTGACCGCAGAAGAGGCGACGTTCAGGACCCGTGCCGCGGCCCGGATCGAGCCGGTGCGGCGGACCGCGTGGAAATACTGGATGGAAAAGGTGAGTGAAATCGCATGCGGCCCCCGGCCGAACTATAACTGCTGCCGAAACGGCATCAATATGTACGAAATTCTCTGCTTTTCGAGAACACCGGTCCCCGTTAGGTTCCCGCGCGGTTTGGCGGGGCGCCAAGCCAGCGCAACGACGCGCCAGGGGACGATCGGAGTGAACGAGAACATCGCCAGCGAGCTGGAGCACGGGCTGGACACCCGCTTGGTCGACCGTCGTCGCGCGGCGGCCTATTTCGGCGTGACCGCCGGCCGCTTCGAGCAATTGGTGCGCGACAACGTCGTGCCACCGCCGGTCATGGTGGACCACAAGCGGCGCTGGTCCATTGCTTTGCTCGATGTCGCGAAAGCAGCGGTCGGCAACAGCATCCCATGCCTGCCGCCGGTCCCAGCCGATGCCTCCGCCCGGATGCGTCCCTGCGAACGGGACCCTGGGCCAGCTTCGCGCGAGCTGCCCGACCAAGCGTGGTTCGACCAGCGCACGCGCTTCGCCGAGCGTGTCAGAAGGTCGCTGCTCTCGGGCAACGAGATCAGCCTGCTGCGCGAATTCAAGGTGCTCAAGCAGAACCAGATCAGCATGTTCGGCTGCTACGGCAGCTTCGAAGCCCTGATGGTGCGCGGCTATATTGTCGAGGTCGCGCGCAAGCCGCCGTCGAGCCGTCCGATGGTAACCTATCGCCTGACCGCGCAGGGCGAGCAGGTCATCGCCGCGCTGAAGGACGAGCCGGTGATCTGACTGGACGACGTCTAATCGATAAAATTGTCTGCAATCCGCTTAGCGGCGGCAAACCGTGCAGCCAATAATCGCGCCGCCCTAAACCTCGGCTTTGGAACCGGCATGCATCCTTCCTGAAAAGCGTGGGGCATCAGCATGTCTATTCTCAGAGAGATTGTCGTCGCGGTGGCAGGGGTCTACGCGCTTCTGTTCGCCTGCGATGCAGTGTTCGGCCACGGCGAGGCGCGTTTCGACGATGCCTATTACAGCAGCGCCTTCTACGCGCCGCGGCCGAGGGAATTTCGTTTCGCAAGCAGTACGCCGCCGGCAGTGCGCGTCAGCGATGCCTTTGCGCAGTTCACGCCCAGCGAAGCCAAGCCGAACAGGCGCTACTCGTCCCTGACCACGATCATTCGTTAAGCCGCCTCACTCCTCCTGCATCCATTCCGCCACGCCGCGCCACAGTGTGTCGCGGTGCTCGGAGCGGAAGAAACCGAAATGGCCGATCGCCTTGGCGCCGACCTCGGACGGTTTGATCGTCAGGACCTCCGGCTTGATCGCGGTGAATCCGCTGGTCAGCAGCTCGACCGCGGGTCGCGTCGCCCAGGGATCGTCGGAGAAGCACAGCGCGCGCAGCTCGCCCTTGTATTTCGCGAAATTTTCCAGCGCCGGCAGCTTTGAATCGAACAGATAGCGCGGGCTCGACACCCACTCGGCCCACTGCAGGAACACGCCCTTGGGCAGGTCCTCGCCGATGCCGGCCCAGCCCGGCGCGTAGCCGAGCGCGTGGGCGAGCGGCACGCCGATGAAATTCATGAAGGCGTAGACGCGGTATTTCTCCGGCGAGGTCATCAGCCGCCAGGTCGCGGCCTGCGAGGCCAGCAGTATGGCGCGCGAGATCTCGGTGTTGTTCGCGAGCAGCCCCAGCGCCTGGCCGCCGAAGGAATGACCGACATAGGCCAGGGGTAGGGTGTTGTACCGCTCGCGCATCCAGCGCACCGCGGCGGCGACGTCGAGGGCGGCCCAGTCCGACATCGAGGCCTTGAAGCCGACCAGCGATTTCGGCTGGTTGTAGCCGACCATCGCCGGCTGCCGGGAGTCGCCGATGCCGCGGTAGTCATAGGTCAGCACCGCGCAGCCGCGATGGGCGAGATACGAGGCAAAGCCGCGATAGATCTTGCGCGGGACGGCGGTCGCCGAATTGATCAGCACGGCATGGCGCTTGGTGCCGCGGGGCAGGAACAGCGTCCCGGTCAGCGCATACCCATCGGTGGCCGGGAAGCTGATCTCGTCGATGAAAACGTCGTCGCTTGCGGCGTCCATGGGGTGCCGTTGTCCTTCCCGAGTTTCCTCTGACTTCCAGCAAATGCGAATTCAGCTTTCCCCGCAAGGGTTTGCAATGCGAAACGGATTTACAACTGGCGGCGGGCGGCCGGCCTGTGTATAAGGCGGCCCTCGCAACCCACAGATCAGGTTGTACTTTTCGCTTTACGGAGAGATTGCGATGTCCGAGCGGTGGACGCCCGAGTCCTGGCGCAGCAAGCCGGTGTTACAGGTGCCGGATTATCCCGACGCCAAGGCCCTGGCCGACGTCGAGGCGCAGCTTGCGACCTTTCCGCCGCTGGTGTTCGCGGGCGAGGCGCGCAATCTGAAGAAATCGCTGGCGCGGGTTGCGGCCGGCGAGGCCTTCCTGCTCCAGGGCGGCGACTGCGCCGAAAGCTTTGCCGAGCACGGCGCCAACAACATCCGCGATTTCTTCCGCGTGCTGCTCCAGATGGCGGTGGTGCTGACCTATGCCGGCGCGGTGCCGGTGGTGAAGGTCGGCCGCATCGCCGGGCAGTTTGCAAAACCGCGGTCCTCGCCGACCGAGAAGATCGACGGCGTCGAGCTGCCGAGCTATCGCGGCGACATCGTCAATGACATCGCCTTCACCAAGGAAGCGCGCGTGCCGGATCCGCAGCGCCAGCTGATGGCCTATCGCCAATCGGCCGCGACGCTCAACCTGCTCCGGGCCTTCGCCACCGGCGGCTTCGCCAATCTCGGCAGCGTGCATCAGTGGATGCTGGGCTTCCTGAAGGATTCGCCGCAGTCCCGCCGCTACAAGGAATTGGCGGACCGCATCTCGGACGCGTTGAACTTCATGCAGGCCTGCGGCCTCGATCTGGAGAGCCATCCCGAGCTGCGCGCCACCGATTTCTATACCAGCCACGAGGCGCTGCTGCTCGGCTACGAGCAGGCCATGACCCGCGTCGATTCCACCACCGGCGACTGGTACGCGACGTCAGGCCATATGATCTGGATCGGCGACCGCACCCGCCAGCTCGACCACGGCCATATCGAATATTTCCGCGGCATCAAGAATCCGATCGGGCTGAAGTGCGGCCCGTCGCTAAAAGCCGACGAGCTGCTGAAGCTGATCGACGTGCTCAACCCCGACAACGAGCCGGGCCGGCTGACCCTGATCGGCCGTTTCGGTGCCGACAAGGTCGGCGAGCATCTGCCGAACCTGATCCGCGCGGTGAAGCGCGAGGGCAAGGTCGTGGTCTGGTCGTGCGACCCCATGCACGGGAACACCATCACCTCCACGTCGGGCTACAAGACGCGGCCGTTCGATCGCATCCTGTCGGAGGTGAAGTCGTTCTTCACGATCCATGCCGCCGAAGGCACCCATGCCGGCGGCGTGCATCTGGAGATGACCGGCCAGGACGTCACCGAATGCCTCGGCGGCGCCCGCGCGATCACGGACGAGGATCTCAACGACCGCTACCACACGGTCTGCGATCCCCGCCTCAACGCCGAGCAATCCATCGATATGGCTTTCCTGGTCGCGGAGCTGCTCAAGCAGGAACGCGCCGGCAAGGTCCGGCCGATGCCGGCCGCAGCGGGGCTCTAAGATCTTGCTGCGGTTCTGGAAGGCCACGATCAACTCCCGCAACGGTCTGGCCTTTGCGTTCCGCTCGGAGCAGGCCGTCCGCGAGGAGATTTTTGCGCTCCTCTTGTCGTTGCCGCTAGCCTGGTTCATCAGCGCGACCGCGATGCGCGCGATCGAGCTGGTCTGTGCGGTCGCCTTCGTGCTGGTGGTCGAGCTGCTCAACACCGCGATCGAAAAACTCGCCGACCGCCTGACCATGGATCACGACAAGCAGATCGGCCGCGTCAAGGACATGGGCTCGGCCGCGGTCGGCGTCGCGCTCCTGATGGCCGGCGCTTTCTGGATTTTTGCGCTCGTCGAGCGGTTGGGTTTCGTCTAGCTCCCGGAGGATGCTGATTGAGCAAGGGTGTCCGAGCCTCCTTTACCTCTCCCCAACGGGGAGAGGTCGATTTGCGTCTCGCGATGCGTAGCATCGTCGCGCGCAAATCGGGTGAGGGGGCTCAGGTCCCACGAGAGACCGTAACCCCTCACCCGGATTGCACTGGACGATGCTTCGCATCGCCAGACACAATCCGACCTCTCCCTTCGGGAGAGGTGAACGAGAGCGCTCGATGACACAACGTCTCAACGAATTCGCGGTCACGCTCGCCCAGCTCAATCCGGTCGTGGGCGACATCGCGGGCAATGCCGCGAAGGCGCGGGCGGCGCGGGCACGAGCCAAAGCCGACGGCGCCGATCTCGTGCTGTTTCCGGAATTGTTCATCGCCGGCTATCCGCCGGAAGACCTGGTGCAGAAGCCGGCTTTCCAGGCCGCCTGCCGCGCCGCGATCGAGGCGCTTGCGCGAGAGACCGCCGATGGCGGCCCGGCCATGCTGGTCGGCACTCCCTGGGTCGAGGACGACAGGCTCTACAATGCCTGCGCGCTGCTCGACGACGGCCGCATCGCCGCTCTGCGCTTCAAATGCAATCTGCCGAATTATGGCGTGTTCGACGAGAAGCGGCTGTTTGCGCGTGGACCCGCGGCCGGCCCGGTGACCGTGCGCGGGTTACGCATCGGCGTGCCGATCTGCGAGGACATCTGGCTGGAAGAGTCCGAGGACTACGAGAACGTGGTCGAGACATTGGCCGAGACCGGCGCCGAGATCATCCTCGTGCCGAACGGCTCGCCCTACGCCCGCGACAAGAACGACGTGCGCCTGTCGGTGGCGGTGGCGCGGGTGACCGAGTGCGGCTTGCCGCTGGTCTATCTCAACCAGATCGGCGGCCAGGACGAGCTGGTGTTCGACGGCGCCTCCTTCGCGCTCAACGGCGACCTCTCGCTCGCTGCGCAACTGCCCGCGTTCGAGGAAGGCATCACCACGCTGCGCTTCGCCCGTACCGGCGACGACTGGCGCTGCACCGGCCCGATCGCCGCCCAGCCCGAAGGCGACCAGGCCGATTACGCCGCCTGCGTGCTCGGCCTGCGCGATTACGTCGCCAAGAACGGTTTTCCCGGCCTGCTGCTCGGCATCTCCGGCGGCATCGATTCGGCGCTGTGCGCGGCCATCGCGGTCGATGCGCTCGGCGCCGACCAGGTGCACGGCGTGATGCTGCCCTATCGCTTCACCGCGGCGAGCTCGATCGCGGACGCCGGCGAACTCGCGGGCCATCTCGGCATCCGCTACGAGGTCCTGCCGATCGCGCAAGCGGTGAACGGGTTCGAGGCCATCCTCGAAGGCGTCTTCAAGAATCTGCCGCCAGATATCACCGAGGAAAATCTTCAGGCCCGCACCCGCGGCACGCTCTTGATGGCGATCTCCAACAAGACCGGGCTGATGGTCGTGACCACCGGCAACAAGTCGGAGATGTCGGTCGGCTATGCCACGCTCTATGGCGACATGAACGGCGGCTTCAATCCGATCAAGGACATCTACAAGACGCAGGTGTTTCGGCTGGCGGCGTTGCGCAATACATGGAAGCCAGAGGGCGCGCTCGGGCCTGCGGGCGAGGTCATCCCGCCCGACATCATCACGCGCCCGCCGACGGCGGAGCTGCGCGAGAACCAGACCGATCAGGATTCGCTGCCGCCGTATGACGTCCTCGATGCCATCCTCGTGCGTCTGATCGAGCGCGAAGAGCCGCTCGACCAGATCATCGCCGCCGGCTTCGACCGCGAGACGGTGGTGCGCATCGACCATCTCCTCAACGTCGCCGAATACAAGCGTCGCCAGGCCGCGCCCGGCGTGAAGGTGACGGCCAGGAATTTCGGCCGCGACCGCCGCTATCCCATTACCAATCGCTTTCGCGACAGCGGCGAGGCGCTGCCCGCGCCGGATGAGACGCTGGTCTCGCGCGGCAACCAGGCCTCGATCGACGCGTTCGAGGGGTAGCACCGGAGAGAGACGGGCGGTGTCGCCATCCACCACGCTGTCATCATCCGCGAATGCGGATGATCCAGTACACCGCGGCGCACGTTGTAGAATCCGACCCCTGCCACGGGATACTGTAGCGGGGCATGACAGTGAAGCGAGGTGAGAACTCGGCTTGCCGCTACGACGGGGCTGCGAAGAACAGCACCCGAAGCAAGTGGGTGTATTCGGATTCGAGCACCATGATCGCCACAAACACCAACACCGCGATGGGTGGCAGCAGGATGGCATAGGCGAGGGCCAGCCGCTCCCAGGCCATGTGCATGAAGACGGCGACGATCAGACCCGCCTTCAACACCATGAACAGCAGGATCAGCGACCACCTCATATAGCCATGTAGGCCAAAGTAGTCGACGAGGTAGGAGCAAGTGCTGAGGACAAACAGCCAGCCCCAGACCACGAGGTAGAGTTTGATCGGGTGCTGTTGCCCCTTGGCGTGCACGGCTGCTGTTGCGACTGCGCCATGCGCCGGAGCGTGGAGCTGTCCTTCCATGTGTACCGTCGCGTTTGTCATGCGCCGCCCTCACCAAAGATAGAAGAACGCAAAGATGAATACCCACACGAGATCGACGAAGTGCCAGTACAGGCCCATGATCTCGACGATCTCGTAGTAGCCCTTGCGGCTCGTGAAGAAGCCGCGCCTCTCGACGTCGAAGTCGCCGCGCAAGACCTTTCGCGCAATGGCGATCAGGAAGATCACACCGAATGTCACGTGGGTGCCGTGGAAGCCGGTGATCATGAAGAAGCTCGCACCAAACTGCGGCGCACCCCACGGATTGCCCCAGGGCCGGACGCCCTCCATGATCAGCTTGGTCCATTCGAAGGCCTGCATTCCGACGAAGGTTGCGCCGAAGGCTGCCGTCGCAAGCATCAAGGCGGCGGTTCTGACGCGATCGCGGCGGTAGCCGAAATTGACGGCCATCGCCATCGTGCCGCTGCTGCTGATCAGGATAAAGGTCATGATGGCGATCAGGATCAGCGGAATATGCCTGCCGGCTAAGTTGAGAGCGAAGACTTCGCTGGGGTTGGGCCACGGCACGGTGGTCGACATACGCGCCGTCATGTACGAGAGCAGGAAGCAACTGAAGATGAAGGTGTCGCTGAGGAGAAAGATCCACATCATGGCCTTGCCCCAGGACACGTTCTTGAACGTTCGCTGATCGGACGCCCAGTCGGCGGCAATTCCGCGCCAGCCTTCAAGCCGCGCAGGCGATTGGCCCGGATTTGTCAGCACAGCCATCTGGTCTCGCCTCCCTAGCTCAGCAATTGGCGACAGATGTTGACGAACTCGTCGGTCCAGCCGGTGAGAAGTCCGAGCAGGACAAGCCAGACCAGCAGCAGGAAATGCCAGTAGATGGCGCACAGCTCGACGCTCAAGCGCATGTCGGCGGCCTCAGCGCCACGCCACACTTTGGCTGAGGTTCGGCCGAGGGCCACGAGGCCGCCCGTCAGGTGCAGCCCGTGCACCGCGGTCAACACGTAGAAGAAGGAATTTGCCGGATTGGACGCCATGAAATATCCGGCAGCTCCGAGCTGTTGCCAGGCCAGGAGCTGACCGGCGAGGAAGATCACGGCGGATGCTCCGCCCGCGAGCAGGCCGATCATGACGCCTTCAACATCGTGTCGGCGTGCGGCCACGTACGACCATTGTAGCGCGCCGCTGCTCAGGACCAGGACGCCCGTGTTGAGCCACAGCAGCCGGGGCACGGGCAGCGCCCGCCAATCCATCACGTTCATGCGCATCGAGTAGGCGCTGATGAAGAGGACGAACAATGAGCCTGCGACGGCGAGAAACACGCCAAGTCCGATCTTCGCTGCCGGCCAGGTCATGGTATCGCCGCCGGGGAAGTCACCGACCGGGCCTTCCTCGAGCCAGGGCTTGGCCGTCAGGCGCTGCTGCGACAGCCACCATCCGGCGATGACCGCGATCACAGCGAGGAACAGGATGATGGCGCTCACTAAGCAGCTCCCTGAACCACCTGCGTCGCGCGCGGCGGCTGGTTCTGAGGAATGAAGTCCTCGTCGGCGCCGGGGACACTGTAGTCATAGGCCCAGCGGTACACGATCGGGAGCTCCTTGCCCCAGTTGCCGTGCGCGGGAGGCGTCTCCGGCGTTTGCCACTCCAGCGTCGTCGCCCGCCACGGATTGCCGCCAGCGGCCTCTCCTTTGAACAAACTCCAGGCAAGATTGAACAGGAACACCATTTGGCTGAAGCCGACGGTCAAGGCCACCACAGAGATGAAGGCATTCAGCGAATGGGCCGAGGACGGGATGAACGCGGCGTCGCCGAGTTCGAAATACCGGCGCGGAACCCCGAGCAGTCCAAGATAGTGCATGGGGAAGAAGATCAAGTAGGCGCCGAGGAAGGTGACCCAGAAGTGAAACTTGCCCAGGGCATCGTTCAGCATCCGCCCGGTGACCTTGGGGTACCAATGATAGATCGCGCCGAGAACGACCATGATCGGCGCCACACCCATCACCATATGAAAATGTGCGACCACGAACATGGTATCCGAGAGCGGCACGTCCACGACGACGTTGCCGAGGAAGAGGCCGGTGAGCCCGCCGTTCACGAAGGTGATGATGAAGCCGAGGGCGAACAGCATCGGCACCCTGAGATGAATGTCGCCGCGCCATAGGGTCAGCACCCAGTTGTAGACCTTGATCGCGGTGGGGATGGCGATGATGAGCGTCGTGGTGGCGAAGAAGTACCCGAATTGCGGGAACATGCCGCTTACATACATATGGTGCGCCCAGACGATGAAGCTGAGCGCGCCGATGGCCACGATCGCCCAGACCATCATGCGGTAACCAAAGATGTTCTTGCGCGCATGCGTGCTGATCAGATCGGAGACGATGCCGAAGGCGGGCAGGGCGACGATATAGACCTCGGGGTGGCCGAAGAACCAGAACAGATGCTGGAAGAGCAGCGGGCTGCCGCCACCATACTTCGACAGCGTGCCCATCTCGACAAGGGAGGGCATGAAGAAGCTGGTTCCCAAGAGACGGTCGAGCAGCAGCATGACCGAGGCAACGAACAGTGCAGGGAATGCCAGCAACGCCATGACTGTCGCCGTGAAAATGCCCCATACCGTCAGGGGCAGGCGCATCAACGTCATGCCGCGGGTGCGCGCCTGGAGCACCGTGACCACATAATTCAGCCCGCCCATGGTGAAGCCAATGATGAACAGGATGAGGGACGACAGCATGAGAATGATGCCCCAATCCTGCCCGGGCGTTCCGGAGAGGATTGCTTGCGGTGGGTACAGGGTCCAGCCGGCGCCGGTGGGGCCGCCGGGCACGAAAAACGTCGAGGCCAGCACTAGGACTGCAAGCAGGTAGACCCAGTAGCTCAGCATGTTCACATAGGGGAAGACCATGTCCCGAGCGCCGACCATCAGCGGGATCAGGTAGTTGCCGAAGCCGCCCAGGAACAATGCGGTGAGCAGGTAGATCACCATGATCATGCCGTGCATGGTGATGAACTGGAGGTACTGATTGGCATCGATGAAAGAGAAGGTGCCGGGGAATCCCAGTTGCAGTCGCATCAGCCACGACAGCACCAGGGCCACCAGCCCGATGGCCGAGGCTGTCAGTGCGTACTGAACGGCAATCACCTTGGCGTCCTGCGAGAAGACATACCGTGTCCACCAGCTCCTCGGATGATAGAGCTCGACATCAGGCACTTCGGCAGGCGGGATGTCTGGGATCCCTTCATATGGAATATCGACCATAGAAATACCTCCTCGGTCGTTTCCATCGGGAGCGACGAGTTCGTCTCACGCACCCGATTTCACCCGATTTATTGTCGCGGCGGCGCGTTGCTACTTGCCGCCGGATTGATACGTCGCCTTCACGATGGTGTTTCCGGGCGACAATTCTGCAAACGTCTTCTGTTGCCCCAGCCAAGCGTGATATTCACGCTCTTCGTCGATGATGACCTTGGCCCGCATCTGATAGTGAGCTGCGCCACAAAGCTCTGCACAGAGCACATCGAACGTTCCGGTTCGGATCGGATTTATCCAAAAATAGGTCACCACGCCCGGGACCATGTCCATCTTGGCCCGGAATTCGGGCACGTAGAAATCGTGCAGGACATCAACCGAGCGGAGGAGAATCTTGACCGGCTTCCCAACTTGAAGGTGCAGGTCGCCATTCTCGATCACGACGTCGTCCTGCGCATGTGCATCGTCGCGATTGATTCCCATCGGATTGTCCGAGGCGATGTTGCGGACATCGGATGTGCCCAACTGCCCATCCTTGCCTGGAAGGCGGAAGCTCCATTGCCATTGCTGGCCCATGACCTCGACCTCGGTGGCATCCGCCGGCACTGTCACGAACTGGTGCCAGACCACGAGGCCAGGCGCCAGCATGGCTGCAACCCCGACGCCCGTCCCGACGCTCAGCCACCATTCGAGCCTTTTGTTTTCCGGATTGTAGTCAGCCCGTCTTCCCTCTTTGTGGTGAAAGCGGAAGACGCAATAGGCCATGAAGGCGATGACCGCGACGAAAACGAAGCCCGTGATCCAGAACGTGATGCTGATGGTGTGGTCGATATAGGCCCAGTTAGTGGCGATCGGCGTCCACCACCAAGGGCTGTAGAGGTGAAACAGCACCGAGCCGATCGCGACCAGAAGCAGTATCAGTGCGACAGCCATCCTGATCCATCCTTGCCATCAAAGGCTACGGATACGAATTCAGGGCGGAGCTCACGTCTGTCGCGATGGCTGACTTTTCTTGGTCGGCACATGTGCCATCGCCGGCCTGTTGCCTCGCCCATTCCACGGTCGCGAAATCAAGAGAACGGTCGCGACCAACAATCTCATCGGAGTTGAGGGCGTCTACACGTTTAAAATGATCCGCGCCGAACCCGGCGTCAATAGAGCATGTAGACGTGAGAGCATGTAGACGTGCTGACGTGGCATGAGCGTCTCGCCCGGCAAGTCGGCGACACCTGTGAAGCTGACGGCGGCGTCTTGGGTGATGCAGCGCACAAATCTGTGCAGATGCACAATTCACCCAACCGTGAGTGCAGCCATGCCCCGCGCGCGCTAATCTCGCAAGGTAGGTCGCGACGGGTTCCGTCCGGCCAGGCTCGTTTCGTTGAACCTGGGATGCCGTACTCGGCCCATCGCGTTTCTCGCTCAAGAGGCGGACACGCGTGGCTGGAAAGCCGTGCTATCGCCGCCGCGACTTTCAGCACGGGAGGGTGCGTTCATGGCCACTCTGTACTCTCACCACACCATGAGGCGGCACATATTCGGCGAAGCGGCCTCTTATCCCACTCGCAAGATCAGTTTGTCCGACCTGACCGAGGCGCTGCGCCTGGGTTGGGAGGATTTCCAGGCAATGCCAAGTCACGCGATCGTTGTGTGCGTGATATATCCCGTTCTCGGCCTCGTCCTGTTCAGGATGGTGCTCGGCTATTCGGTGCTGCCGCTGCTCTTTCCGCTGGCCGCCGGGTTTGCCTTGGTCGGCCCCTTTGCCGCGATCGGTCTCTACGAACTCAGCCGTCGCCGCGAGCGCGGCGAGGAGGTCGGTGCGTGGGACGCAATCAAGGTGCTGCGCGCACCGTCGTTTGGCGCCATGCTCGAGCTTGGCGTACTCCTGCTCGTCCTGTTCGGGGCCTGGATCGGTGCCGCGAATGCAATCTACGTCACAATCTTCGGTCATGCGCCGGCTGCAAGTATTCCTGACTTCGCAACGCGCGTGCTGACGACACCGGAAGGCTGGTCGCTCATTATTGTCGGTTGTGGTGTCGGCTTCCTGTTTGCGGTTGTGGCCCTGTGCGTCAGCGTTGTGTCGTTTCCGTTGATGCTCGACCGGCATGCGACTGCGATCGATGCGATCCGCACGTCGCTCCGAGTGGTAGCGGCGAATCCGGTTGCGATGGCCGGCTGGGGTCTGATCGTGGCGGCGCTGCTCGTGATAGGCTCGCTGCCGCTCTTCGTCGGTCTCGCTGTCACTCTACCGGTGCTCGGTCATGCCACCTGGCACCTCTATCGGCGGGCGGTCGAGCCGAATCCGAATCCACCGGACGAGCCGCCGCCGCCCCCGAAGGGAAGGCGCTACGCAGCGGACTTTCCGGCCAACCTCTTCCCGTGGAGCCGCGAGGGTGAGCGGTAACAGCGAAACGGCCGCTCCTGGCGGCCGCCTTCGCGCGGCATGTCAGAGAGTAACGGTCTACTTCTGCTGCTGTGGCAGGAAGCTCGGCCCGACCGAACGGATCGGCTTGTTCTCGGAGGACGTCGTGGCTGTGCCCGTATCCGCGGGCGGTGTGGCGGCCGGTGCGTTGGCGGTCGGCGGCACCGGAGCAGCGCCCTTCTTGGCATTGCTCGCAGGCGCGCCCTTGGTGAGTTGACGCTGCTGCATCTTCTTGGCGCTCTCTTCCGTGACGATGATGTCACCCTGCTGCTCGGCGGCGGCCTTGTCGTCGACCGATTTCAGCGCGTCCGCCCAGCTCTGGCCCGCGGCCTTGCAGGAGCAGGACGGATTGAACTCACTGCGGAATTTGAATGCGGTCGGCAGCGCCGTGTAGGGTTGGCCGCTGACGGAGACGGCGGAGTTCATGTCCTCGCCGGGATTGCGATAGGTATAGAGCGAGGCGTCGGCCGCCGGACACAGCGCCTTGCAGGTTTTCTCGTCGTCGGGGAAGCGCGCCGGCACCGTCGCGAATGAGACCGGGAAATAGGCGCCGTCGCAGGTGCGCACGCACACGGTACGATAGGTACCGGATTGCGGGCCGAGATCGGCTGGCGGGACGCCTTGCGGATTGTTGGCGTTGTTGCCGCCGAACAGATTGCTCAGGAAGTTGCCGCCCTGCGACTGCGCGGCGTTGGTGTATTGCGGGCCGCAATTGTTCTGCGCGAGGGCGACCAGCACCGAGCGACGCTGACTGTCGCGCTCCGGACTGAAGCCGCCGGGGCCGCCGCCGCGCAGGCGTTCGAGATTGCCGGTGATCTGGTCCAGGTTGGCGCGCATCTGCTGGATCTGGGTGTTGACCGGGCCGCACTGCGCCGACTGGCCGTTGAACAGCGAGAAGAAGCCGGAGGAATCGCAGCCCATGCGCTTGGCCTGCATGGTGACGCGGTCGAGCTCGGCCTGTTGCTTGGCCTGGGAATCCTGGTAGCGGCGGATCTGGTCTTCGCGTGCTGGGTCGCCGCTGCCGCCACGATCGAGTGCGGCAAGCTGGCCTTCCAGCCGTGAGCACATCGGGTTCGGCCCTAGTCCGTTTTGACCGGGCTGAGGCGGCGGTCCGGGCGGGCCGGCCTGCGCGAAAGCGCCGGTGGCGAGCACGGCTGCGCTCAAGAGCACGGTGCAGGCAAGGACGAGGCGAGGACGGGGCAGGGACAAAAATTCAGGCATATCCGCCATTCTAGCGAGGTCACGGCCCAATGACTTAGAAGCCGAAGTGACTTGGGGCCGAAGTGACTTGGGGGGCCGAAGCGCGCCCTCCAATAGCCGCTTCCTGCGGCACCGTCACGTCGTTTCAGGGGCCAAAGATTGGGCCTAAGGTCCGCCAGCTCCGAGAGAATTCAGCGCTGACAGGTGATTGCGACATATTCGTCGCAATGGCCATGGGAGCAGTTTGCGCCGGATTTGGGGACTGAGCCGGTAATTTCATCGGGATCGACCCGGCGAAAGGCCGAGGCCTGGGCAAAATCCCGCGACCGGCAGTAGGTGCGCGCGACCTGCGCGCCGCATTTCTCGCCTCTGGCCAGGCACTGGTCGACCCCGTATCCATCTGCCTGGTTGGCGATGATGAAAACGCGGGTCTCGGCCGATGCGCTGGATGCCGCGACGATGGCGGCGAACGAGACGAGCGCGAACAGGGATCGCATGGGGGAGCACCGGGGTTTAAGGGAACCGCCAGCTTCCAAATAAACTCAAAAGGTTAATGATGATGAACCATCATGGCGGGGTGGGCGCGCTTTGCGGAGGCAAAGCGGCTTTTTCGCGGCTCTCTTGACGCATGGGCCCTTGGTGGCCCATATGTTCCGCATGAACGGTCTCCTCGCCATTTGCGGCATTTGCCGCGAGATTACGAGCTAGCGATTCGCTGGCGGGAGCCGTCTTTTCTCAAAACCATTGAGAGCACTGGACGCCCGGCCAACAGCCGACGGGTATCCATATGGAATTGCGTCTCTACGATACGCTGAGCCGGGAAAAGCGCACTTTCGTGCCGCTCGATGCGAACAACGTCCGCATGTATGTCTGCGGACCGACGGTCTACGATTTCGCCCATATCGGCAATGCGCGGCCGGTGATCGTGTTCGACGTGCTGTTTCGGCTACTGCGCCATCTCTATGGCGAGGCGCACGTCAAATATGTCCGCAACATCACCGACGTCGACGACAAGATCAACGACCGCGCCGCGCGCGATTTTCCCGGCCTGCCGCTGAACGAGGCGATCCGCAAGGTCACCGAGCAGACCGGCAAGCAGTTTCACGCCGACGTCGACGCGCTTGGCGCGCTCCGGCCGAGCGTCGAGCCGCGCGCGACCGAGCATATTGGCGAGATGCGCGAGATCATCGAAAGGCTGATCGCCGGCCGTTTTGCCTATGTCGCCGAGGACCACGTGCTGTTCTCGCCGCAGGCGATGAACGCGGCGAATTCCACGCTGCCGCGTTATGGCGCGCTCTCAAAGCGTTCGCTGGACGAGATGATCGCCGGCGCCCGCGTCGATGTCGCGCCCTACAAGCGCGACGCCACCGACTTCGTGCTGTGGAAGCCGTCCAAGCCGGGCGAGCCTTCATGGCCGTCGCCGGCTGGCATCGCTGTGCCGGGACGTCCGGGCTGGCACGTCGAGTGCTCGGCCATGGCCTGGAAGCATCTCGGGGAGCATTTCGACATTCATGGCGGCGGTATCGATCTGGTGTTTCCGCACCACGAGAACGAGGTCGCGCAGACCTGCTGCGCTTTTCACCAGGAGCGCATGGCGAACTACTGGATGCACAACGGCTTCCTCCAGGTCGAGAGCGAGAAGATGTCGAAGTCGCTCGGCAACTTCGTCACCATCCACGAAATGCTCGAGGACTGGCCGGGCGAGGTGCTGCGCCTGAACATGCTGAAGACGCATTACCGTTCGCCGATCGACTGGACCATGAAGTCGCTGGAGGAGAGCGCCAGGACGCTCGACGACTGGTATCGCGTCGCTGCCGACGTCGAGCCCGGCAAGCCGGCTGCATCCGTGGTCGAGCCGCTGCTTGACGACCTCAACACGCCTCTCGCGATCGCTGCGCTGCATGGTCTGCGCAACGGCGATGTGAGCGGTTTGGCGGCGTCGTTACGCCTGCTTGGCTTCCTTTCCGAGAGCGCCGCTCAATGGGAAGGCCGCAAGCAGCAGGCCAGCGGCGTCGATGCCAAGGAGGTCGAACGCCTGATCTCGGAGCGGACGGCCGCACGTGCCCGCAAGGATTTCAAGGAGTCCGATCGTCTCCGCGACGAGCTCGCCGCGATGGGTGTCGCGATCAAGGACTCCAAGGACGGGACGACCTGGGAGATCGCGCGATGAAACGGCCCGACACGCCTTTCCCGAGGCACTGGCTCTATTACATCGCGCTGAAGATCCTGCTGCTCGCGGCCGCGGTGGCGCTGGCCCTCAAGCTCTATGGGATGTGGTGAAGACGATGGGACAGACTTTGCCGAAACCCGCACTGCGGCCGTTCCTGCCGGATGACGTGCCGGTGCTCGCTGCGATCTTCGCAGCGAGCATCGAGGAATTGACCGGCGACGACTACAGCGAGGCGCAGCAGGAAGCCTGGATGGCGGCGGCGGAGGACGAAGAGTTCGGCGCCCGCCTGGCCTCCGACCTGACGCTGATCGCAACATTGGAAGGCTCGCCCGTGGGCTTCGCCTCGCTGCGCGGCACCGATCACGTCCGCATGCTCTACGTGCATCCGGCGGTGGCCGGGCAAGGCATCGCCACGATGCTGGTCGATGCGCTGGAAAAGCTCGCGGGCGGCCGCGGTGCCAAGGACCTGACCGTCGATGCCAGCGACACTGCACAGAGCTTCTTCGCCAAGCGCGGCTATACGGCCAAGCAGCGCAACACCGTCACCGTCAACGGCGAGTGGCTCACCAACACCACCATGCAGAAGGCGCTCGGAGCACCGCAATGAGCAAGGAGCGTCTTTATCTGTTCGACACCACGCTGCGCGACGGAGCGCAGACCAATGGCGTCGATTTCACGCTGGCCGACAAGCAGGTCATCGCGGCGATGCTCGATGATCTCGGCATCGACTATGTCGAGGGCGGTTACCCCGGCGCCAATCCGCTCGACACCGAGTTTTTCGGCACCAGGCCCAAGCTGACTCATGCGCACTTTACCGCGTTCGGCATGACGCGCCGGGCGGGGCGGTCGGTCTCCAACGATCCCGGCGTCGCCGGGCTTTTGGAAGCGAAGGCCGATGCGATCTGCTTCGTGGCAAAATCCTCCGCCTACCAGGTGCGCGTCGCGCTTGAGACGACCAAGGAGGAAAACCTCGCCTCGATCCGCGACAGCGTCGCGGCCGCGAAGGCCGCCGGCCGCGAGGTGATGCTCGATTGCGAGCATTTTTTCGACGGCTACAAGGAGGACGCCAGCTTCGCGCTCGCCTGCGCCAAGGCCGCCTATGAATCCGGAGCGCGCTGGGTCGTGCTGTGCGACACCAATGGCGGCACGATGCCGAACGAGGTCGAGGCCATCGTCACCGAGGTCACAAAACACATTCCCGGCGATCATCTCGGCATCCACGCCCATAACGACACCGAGCAGGCGGTGGCGAATTCGCTCGCCGCGGCGCGCGCCGGCGCGCGGCAGATCCAGGGTACGCTGAACGGCCTCGGCGAGCGCTGCGGCAACGCCAATCTCTGCTCGCTGATCCCGACCTTGAAGCTGAAGAGGGAATTTGCCGACGCCTTCGAGATCAGCGTCACGCCGGAGAAGCTGGCGACCCTGGTCAAGGTCTCGCGCACGCTCGACGACATGCTCAACCGCGTGCCGAACCGGCACGCGGCCTATGTCGGCGAGAGCGCCTTCGTCACCAAGACGGGTATCCATGCCTCCGCCGTGATGAAGGATCCGCAGACCTACGAGCATGTGTTGCCGGAGCTGGTCGGCAATCGTCGCAGGGTGCTGGTGTCGGACCAGGCCGGCCGCTCCAATGTCATTGCCGAGCTCGACCGCGCCGGCATCGCTTACGAGAAGAGCGATCCGAAGCTGACGCGGCTGGTCGAAGAGTTGAAGGAGCGCGAGGCGCAAGGCTACGCCTATGAATCCGCCAATGCTTCGTTCGAGCTTCTGGCGCGCCGCACGCTCGGCAAGGTGCCGCAATATTTCGAGGTCGAGCAGTTCGACGTCACTGTCGAGCAGCGCTACAACGCGCTGGGCGAACGCGTCACCGTCGCGCTGGCTGTGGTCAAGGTCGACGTCGCCGGCGAACATTTGATTTCGGCTGCAGAAGGCAACGGCCCCGTCAACGCGCTCGACGTTGCGCTGCGCAAGGACCTCGGCAAGTACCAGAGATATATCGAGGGGCTGAAGCTGATCGACTACCGCGTGCGCATCCTCAATGGCGGCACCGGCGCGGTCACGCGCGTGCTGATCGAGAGTGAGGACGAGAATGGCGACAGCTGGACCACGGTCGGCGTGTCCCCGAACATCATCGACGCCTCGTTCCAGGCGCTGATGGATTCGGTGATCTACAAGCTCGTGAAATCGGGCGCGCCGGCGTAGGGCGACGGCGGCGCCACAACGCCGTCATTGCGAGCCAACGGGTCCGCGCGAAGCGCGGCCCGATGACAGGCTCCGCGAAGCAATCCAGAGTCTTTCCGCGGTAACAGTCTGGATTGCTTCGCTTCGCTCGCAATGACGAGGAGGAGAGACGGGAGCGCGACCCATGATCGACCACATCTCCGTCGGCGTCAGCGACCTCGATCGCTCCGCAAACTTCTACGAAGCAACGCTCGTTACCCTCGGGCTCACGCGCCTCGTCACGCGGCCGCGGACGGTCGGGTTCGGCAAGGCCTATCCCGAATTCTGGATCAATCTGCGCGAGGGCATGGCGGCCGTAGCACCGGAGAGCGGCGTTCACATCTGTCTGCGCGCGAAGACGACGGGCGAGGTCGATGCGTTTCATGCCGCAGCGCTTGCGGCCGGAGGCGCATCGGATGGCGCGCCGGGCATCCGCCCGCACGAGCGCGTGCGCTACTACGCCGCCTTCGTCGTCGATCCCGACGGCAACCGCATCGAGGCGGTGACGTTTCCGGCAGAGTAGAGCGTTACAGCCTGCGCGCCACTTCCGGCGCCATTTCCTTCTCGGCTTCGGCGATCTGTGCCGCCGCGGCCTTCAGCTTCGGCAAGATCTCCTCGATCCGATCGGCCTTGAGGATGTCGACCGAGAGGCCGGCGCGGATGAACTCGGTCTGGCGCATATGCGACAGTAGCGAGAACAGCGGCTCCCAGAAATTGTCGATGTTGGCGAGCAGCACCGGCTTGGCGTGACGCCCCAGCTGCTTCCAGGTCAACTGCTCGACCAGCTCCTCCAATGTGCCGACGCCGCCCGGCAGCGCCACGAAGGCATCGGAGCGTTCGAACATCAGCCGCTTGCGCTCGTGCATGTCGGGGGTGACGATCATCTCCTGCACCCGGGTCAGCGCGTTCTCGCGCATCCGCAGGAAGTCGGGGATGATGCCGGTGACGGTGCCGCCGTGATCGAGCACGGAGGTCGCGACCGCGCCCATCAGGCCGAGCGAACCGCCGCCATAGACCAGGCGGATGTTGCTCTCGGCGAGCGACTTGCCGAACGCCTTGGCGCCTTCGGTGAAGTTGGGATTGGTTCCGGGGCCGGAGCCGCAATAGACACAGACGGTTTTGATCGTGCTCATTGGTGCCATGATGCATTGCAGCGAAGAGGCGTCAAGCCCAATCGGTGATTCGGACCTACCGGAAATCTACCGGTAAATGGCGACAAACAATCGAAGATTCGCCATCTGGCGGGGTGCGCTGGCATCCGGAAGTCTCTATATGACGGGCGAAAATCTTAAAATCGCAACGCTGCCCGCATCCGGCGGGTCTTCAGGCTTTTTGATGGACCAACCTCAATCGCTCGGCGGCGCCGACGTTCCTGATCCTGCCGGCGGACCGCTGGAGCGGGCCACCCTGATAGGCACGCTGGCGCATTTGTGGCCCTATATCTGGCCCGGCGACCGTTTCGACCTGAAGATGCGCGTCGTCTGGTCGATGGTGCTGCTGCTTGCCGCCAAGCTGATCACGCTGACGGTGCCATTCAGCTTCAAATGGGCGACGGACGCGCTGACAGGCGCCAACACCGCGCCGGTGCAGGCGGACAATTGGCAGCTCTGGGTGATCGCGTCGCCGCTGCTTTTGACCGCGAGCTATGGCGCGATGCGCATCGTGATGGCGGTGCTGACGCAATGGCGCGACGGCATCTTCGCGCGCGTTGCCATGCACGCGGTGCGCAAGCTTGCCACCATCACCTTCATTCACATGCACGAGCTCTCGCTGCGCTTTCACCTCGAGCGCAAGACCGGCGGCCTGACGCGCGTGCTCGAGCGCGGCCGCGAGGGCATAGAGGTCATCGTGCGCATGGTGATCCTGCAGCTGATCCCGACCATCGTCGAGGTCTCGCTGCTGCTCGCGGTGCTGCTGTGGCAGTTCGACTGGCGCTATGTGCTCGCGACCCTGATCACGGTCGCCGTCTACATGTACTACACCTACATCGCGACCGAGTGGCGGATCGGCATCCGCCGCAAGATGAACGATTCCGACACCGAGGCGAACACCAAGGCGATCGACTCGCTGCTCAACTACGAGACTGTCAAATATTTCAGCGCCGAGGCCCGCGAGGCGCAGCGCTACGACCGATCGGTTGCGCGCTACGAAGAATCGAGCGTCCACGCCTACACGTCACTGGCCGTGCTCAACACCGGGCAGGCCGTAATCTTCACGCTGGGGCTGACCGCGACCATGCTGATGTGCGCGATCGGCGTGCGCAACGGCACCAATACGGTCGGCGATTTCGTGCTGGTCAACGCCATGATGATCCAGCTCTACCAGCCCCTGAATTTCATGGGCATGGTCTATCGCGAGATCAAGCAGGCGAT
Source organism: Bradyrhizobium sp. 142 (assembly GCF_023074015.1). Classification (NCBI taxonomy): domain Bacteria; kingdom Pseudomonadati; phylum Pseudomonadota; class Alphaproteobacteria; order Hyphomicrobiales; family Nitrobacteraceae; genus Bradyrhizobium; species Bradyrhizobium sp. 142. The sequence goes on along the minus strand of NZ_JADPKQ010000324.1, from coordinate 21,552 downwards.
CATCGACATCGAGAAGATGTTCAATGTTCTCGGCCGCGAAGCCGAGATCAAGGACATGCCCGACGCGCAGCCGCTGTTGGTCACCACAGGCCATCTGCGTTTCGAGGACGTGCGCTTTGCTTATGAACCGGCGCGGCCGATCCTCAAGGGCATCAGCTTCGAGGTGCCGGCCGGCAAGACGGTCGCGATCGTCGGCCCCTCCGGCGCCGGCAAGTCGACCATCTCGCGGCTCCTGTTCCGTCTTTACGACATCTCCGGCGGAAGGATTTCGATCGACGGCCAGGACATCCGCGAGGTCACGCAGGCCAGCTTGCGCGCCTCCATTGGTATGGTGCCGCAAGATACCGTGCTGTTCAACGACACCATCCGCTACAACATCCGCTATGGCCGCTGGGACGCCAGCGATGCCGAGGTCGAGCAGGCGGCACGGCTGGCGCAGATCGATCATTTCATCCGCATGGCTCCAAAGGGCTACGAAACCCAGGTCGGCGAGCGCGGCTTGAAACTGTCCGGCGGCGAGAAGCAGCGCGTCGCCATCGCGCGCACCGTTCTGAAGGCGCCGCCGATCCTGGTGCTGGACGAGGCCACCTCTGCGCTCGACACCCACACCGAGCACGAGATCCAGGGCGCGCTCGACCGGGTGGCGAAAAACCGCACCTCGCTGGTGATCGCGCACCGCCTTTCCACCATCGTCGGCGCCGACGAGATCATTGTGCTGGACCAGGGCCGGATCGCCGAACGCGGCACCCACGCCGATTTGCTGGCGCAGGGCGGCCTCTATGCCAGCATGTGGAACAGGCAGCGCGAGGCGGAGGCTGCGCGCGAGAAACTGGCCCGGATCGCCGACAGCAGCGAGGCGCCGAACCGGGAGCCGCCGCCGGTCGACGACGTCCTCACAACGCCCGCGGCCGCGGAGTGAGCTTGTCTCCGGTCCCAACTCTGGCCTAAACAACTCCACCGCGCGAGACGACCCGCGCCATCAACCCCTGAGCGGCAGATAGCGATGTCCATTCTCGATTCGATCCAGCGTCAGATCCCGCCGATCCACAAGGAGGGCTATCCCTTCATCGGCGGCTTTGCGCTGGTTAGCCTTCTCCTGTTCTGGCTGTGGTCGCCGCTCGGCTGGATCGGCACCGCGCTCACGGTGTGGTGCGCGCTGTTCTTCCGCGACCCTGTCAGGGTGACGCCGGTGCGCGAGGGGCTCGTGGTGTCGCCTGCCGACGGGCGGGTGTCGATGATCACCATGGCGCTGCCGCCGGCCGAGCTTGGGCTCGGCGACCGGCCGCTGCCGCGCATCTCGGTCTTCATGAGCGTGTTCAACTGCCATGTGAACCGCAGCCCGGTAGCGGGCAGGGTGGATCGCATCGCCTACCGGCCTGGTCTCTTTATCAATGCCGAGCTCGACAAGGCGAGCGAGGACAATGAGCGCAATTCGCTGGTGATCTCGACGCCCACGGCGCGGATCGGCGTGATCCAGATCGCCGGTCTGGTCGCCAAGCGTATCGTCTGCTTCGTCAAGGAAGGGCAGGCGATCGGCGCCGGCGAGCGGTTCGGCCTGATCCGCTTCGGCTCGCGGCTTGACGTCTATCTGCCGATCGGCACCAAGGCGCTGGTCTCGGAAGGGCAGACCGCGATCGCCGGCGAGACCATCCTGGCCGATCTTGCTGGTGACGACCCGAGCCGCGGCTACCGCGCCAATTAACCATTAAGTCGGTGTAACGTCCTTTCGCCGCAATGGCGGAGGGGGACGCGGCTTGCTATATCTCGCCGTGAGGTGAAGACGAGCCAATGACGCCCTATGACTTCAAAGATCCCGACGTGCGCCGCCGGCGGTTCCGCCCGATTCCGGTGCGCATGCTGGTGCCTAACGTCATCACGTTGCTGGCGATCTGCGCCGGGCTGACCTCGATCCGGCTGTCGATCGAGGGGCGGATGTCGCTTGCGGTCTATGCCATCGTGTTCGCCGCCGCGCTCGACGGCATCGACGGCCGCGTCGCGCGCCTGATCAAGGGCCAGTCGAAATTTGGGGCCGAGCTCGACAGCCTCGCCGACTTCGTCAATTTTGGCGTTGCGCCCGGCCTGATGCTGTATTTCTGGCAGTTGCACGAGCTCGGCAATGCCGGCTGGATCGCCGCCATGGTGTTCGCGATCTCCGGCGGCCTGCGGCTGGCGCGCTTCAACGCCACCATGGACGATCCCAACAAGCCGGCCTTCGCCGCCAATTTCTTCACCGGCGTGCCGGCGCCCGCCGGTGCGATCACGGTGCTGCTGCCGATTTATGTCGCATTCCTCGATCTTGGCCGCTGGCCCGCGGCACTGACGGCCGGCTATACGCTGCTGATCGCCTTCCTGATGGTATCGCGCCTGCCGGTGTTCTCCGGCAAGACCAAGCGCATGCGCGTGCCGCCCGAGCTGGTGCTGCCGGCGTTTGTCGCGGTGATCGTCTTCATCGCGATCCTGATCGCCTATCCCTGGCACGTGCTCTCGATCGGCACGGTGCTGTATCTGCTGGGCTTGCCGCTCGGCTACAAATCCTATCGCGACCAGGCGCGCGCCACGGAAGCTGTCGCGCCGCCGGGAGCCGATGTCGCGGCGCCGCCATCATCTTCGGCCCTGACGGCAAGCGCGCCGGAGCCGCTGCACGACGACCGGCCCGATCGGCTGCACTGAGCAGCGACACTCGAGATATCTGCCATGAGGGCGCGCTGAGTTGGGTCGCGCTGAGTTGGGTCAACGCCCGATCTCGGCTATATCCGCCCAGTGCCGGCGGCATCGCACAAACAGCCGCCGCCAATCTGGGAGAGAACGCCGTGACTGATACCGCGACCGGGCCGCTGCCCGCTGCCGTCCTCGAAGCGCTGGGCCGCTATGACACGCCGACGATCTGCAACGCCATGGAGATCGTGGCGCCCGAGCGCCGGCTGATCGGCTATACCACCAAGCAGCTGGTCTGCCCGTTCCCCGACCTGCCGCCGATCGTCGGCTATGCCCGCACGGTTGCGATCCGCTCCGTGCTGAAATCCTCGCTGGCACCGGAAGAGCAGTCCCGGCGCCGCATCGACTATTACGAATATGTTGGCACCGGCCACGGGCCTCGCATCTCGGTGATCCAGGACATCGACGGCCCCGACGTCGGCTACGGCGCGTTCTGGGGCGAGGTGCAGAGCAACGTGCACAAGGCGCTCGGCTGCCTCGGCGTCATCACCGACGGCTCGATCCGCGACATCCCGCAATGGGCGCCTGGTTTCCAGGCGCTCGCCGGCTCGATCGGCCCGTCGCATGCCTGGGTGCATGCCGAGAGCTTCGGCGGCGAGGTGCGCGTTGCCGGCATGACCGTGAAGTCCGACGATCTGATCCACGCCGACCAGCACGGCGCCATCGTGATCCCGCTCGACGTTGCCGCAAAACTTCCCGAGGCGGCCGAGCTATGCGGCCGCCGCGAGACGCCGATCCTGGAGATCGCCCGCAGCCCCGACTTCTCGCTGGAGAAGCTGAAGGCCGCGCTGAAGCGCTCGGCGGAGATCCACTGACGGCGCGACCGGGATGATCTACGGCCGCGACGCCGGTCGTGCGCTGCCCTGTTCCGACAAGAACAGGGCGGCCTGATCCGGCTCGCCGAACATCGCCGCTGCGCATCCGATCAAGGCGAAGCCGCCGGCAAGATCCCACAGCGTGATGTGTTCCGCATTGTCGGGGACGTGAAGCAAGCGCGCTGCGATCACGGCAAAGGCGGCCTCGGCAAAGAGCAGGATGCTGAACGCCGGCAGGACGAGCTCCGGTTGAAGCAGGTGCAGCGCCAGCACCGCGGGAAGCGCTGTGAGCAGGCTGAACAGTGTCACCATTGCGTTGGCTCCGCCATGAGCATGCCGCAGGGCTACAGAATACTGCATGATCCCTCGTCGCGGATGTGGCGCAGGGCCGCAGCGGGAGGCGCGCAATGAAGATGCATGACAAGACCGTCCTGATAACCGGCTCGACTGACGGTGTCGGCCGCTATGTCGCTCGCCGGCTGGCCGAAGACGGTGCAAGGGTTCTGATCCATGGACGCGACGCCGCGCGCGCGAAGACGCTGATCGACGAAATCGCGAAGGCCGGCCACGCCGCGCCGGCCTTCTATCAAGCCGACCTGTCGTCGAGTTCAGGCACGCGCGCGCTCGCCGCGGCCGTGATCCGCGATCACCGGCGTCTCGATGTCTTCGTCAGCAATGCGGGCATCGGTTCGCAGAACGACGGTCCGCAGCGGCAGGTCAGCAGCGACGGTCACGAGCTGCGCTTTGCCGTGAACTATCTTTCGGGCTTCCTGCTCGCCCATCTGTTGCTGCCATTGCTCCAAGCCGCGGCGCCGTCGCGCATCGTCAACGTCGCCTCGCTCGGCCAGCATGCGATCGATTTCGATGATGTCATGATCACGAAGGGCTACAGCGGCTCGCGCGCCTATGCGCAGAGCAAGCTCGCGCAGATCATGTTCACGATGGACCTTGCTGAAGAGCTCAGAGACACCGGCATCACCGTGAACGCGCTGCACCCGGCGACTTACATGAACACCACGATGGTCCGTGCCGGCGGCATCGCGCCGATCTCGACGGTGGAGCAGGGTGGCGCAGCGATCCTGCACCTGGTTCAAGGCGACGACGTCGCGGACAAGAGCGGCCTGTTCTTCAACGGCATGAACGAGGCGCGCGCCAACCCGCAGGCCTATGACGCCGATGCACGCAGGCGCCTGCGCGCGCTCAGCCTGGATCTGACGGGCCTGTCGTCCTAGCGCGGCCCAATCATGGTTAGCAAAGCGTTGAGATTGCTGTCGGCGGCGGGCAAGCCCGGCACATGCGTTGCGCTCGTCCCACGCTGTTCCGACTTAACCTTTACGCGTCTTTAATCGCGGCCCACTAGGGTTTTCGATGCGGTTCGGGGTTGGACTGCGCCATCGGCCAGGACGGCCGTTGTTGCGTCGCGTTGGAGTCTCCCATGGATATCATGACGAGCGTCGGCCTCGTGGTGGGCATTATCGTCATTGCGACGATGATGCTGCTGGGCGGCGATCTTCACATGTTCATCTCCGAACATGCCATGATCATCATCTTCGGCGGCTCGACCGCAGCGACCATGATCCGCTTTCCGCTCTCGACGCTGATACATGGCCTGCCGCTCGGCGCCAAGTTTGCCTTCACGATGAGCCGTCTGTCGGCGCACGATCTCGTCGACGAGCTCGCCCGCATCGCCGAGATCGCCCGCAAGCAGGGCCCGGTGGGCCTGGAGAAGGTCGAAACCGACGAGCCGTTCCTGGCCAAGGGCATCCGCTTTGTCGCCGACGGCTACGACCTCGATTTCATCCGCGACAATCTCGAGCGCGACCGCGACAACTTCCTCATGCACCTGGACGAGGGCAGCAAGATCTACCGCGCCATCGGCGACTGCGCCCCGGCCTTTGGCATGGTCGGCACGCTGATCGGCATGGTGCAGATGTTCGCCAACATGACCGATCCGTCCAAGCTCGGTCCGTTCATGGCCACCGCGCTGCTCGCGACGCTGTACGGCGCGCTGGTCGCGAACCTGTTCTGCATACCGATCGCCGACAAGCTGCACGGCAAGCTCCTGGACGAAGAGACCAACCGTACGCTGATCATCGACGGCATCCTGATGATCCGCGACTCCAAGAGCCCGACGCTGGTGCGCGAAATGCTGCTGGCCTATTTGCCCGAAAAACACCGCCACGCCGAAGGCGAGCCGGTTCCGGCGTAGCGCCGGACGCCGGGGGCTGACCGATGGCCAAGAAGAAGCGTGGCGATTCACACGGAGGCGGTCACGGCTGGTTCGTGACCTTCGCCGATCTGATGGGCCTGATGATGAGCTTCTTCGTGATGCTCGTCGCGTTCTCCACGCAGGATGCCAACAAGCTGAAGGTGGTCGCAGGGTCGATGCGCGATGCTTTCGGCGTGCAGACCGAGGCGCGCTACGCCGGCATTGTCGAGTCCGACGGCCTACCGACCCGGCCGCGGCTGAAAAACGTCGATCACATCCAGCCCGAAGACGCCTCCAACACGCCGACGCCGGACCAGGAGGATCGCGACCGCACCTCGGGTGCGAAGATCAAGGTCGACCGCAACTTCGCGCTGGCCGCCGCCTCGCTGCGCCAGGCCTTGCAGGACATGCCTGAACTGACCGAGATGTCCAAGCACATCATGTTCGAGGAGACCAAGCAGGGCCTCAACCTCGAGATCGTCGACCAGGATGGTCGCTCGATGTTTGCCGACGGCTCAAAGGTGCCCTACGACCGCACCCGCCGCCTGATCGAGAAGCTCGCGATTCCGCTCAAGGCGACGCCGCTGCGCGTCTCCATCGCCGGCCACACCGCGGCTGGCTTCGTACCGGCCCGCGGCGATTACGGCGCCTTCGACCTGTCGGCCGATCGTGCCAATGCCGTGCGCCAGATCCTCGAGCGCGAGGGCTTGCCGCCGTCGCACATCTTCGCTGTCACGGGCAAATCGGATGCGCAGCCGCTGTTTCCGGACGATCCTTCGCTCGCGGCTAACCGGCGGGTGACCATCACCCTGATGCGCGAGGATCCGCCGCTGCCGCCGAATTTGAAGCCCTAGGGCGTTTTCCAGCGAAGGCGACCGGTTCGCGCCAAGCAAAAGCGTCAAAAAAAGGAATCGAGAGACGTTCCGATACGACGGGACGAAAACGCTCCCGGGGCACTTGCGCTACCATTTTACCTGAGGCATGTCGTCGCTATGGCAATGAACGTGGCCGCGCCGTCACAGCATCCGCCGCAGTGCCTGCTATGGTGGTGGGCCAATTGACAGGCGCGCCGGAAGCGTCAAAAGCGCCGGATCGATTCCAGTGACGAAGCGTTCTCCAGCCTCATGACGGCGAGCATCACATCGACCGAGACCCAGGAAGGGCCGGTCACCTCGGGTTTTTGGTCCCTCACGCTTGGGAGCATCGGCGTCGTCTTCGGTGACATCGGGACCTCGCCGCTCTACGCGTTTCACGAGGCGGTCAGGGGCGCGGCCCATGGCGAGCCGGTGTCGCGCGTCATCGTGCTCGGCGTGCTCTCGCTGATCCTCTGGGCGCTCTTTGTCGTCGTCACCGCCAAATACGTCCTGTTGCTGCTGCGCGCCGACAACAACGGGGAAGGCGGGACGCTCTCCCTCATGGCGCTCGGCCAGCGCGCGCTGGGGCGGCGGAGCTGGTTCCTGATGGCGCTCGGCGTGGTTGGCGCCTCCATGTTCATCGGCGATTCCATGATCACGCCGGCGATCTCGGTGCTGTCGGCGGTCGAAGGTCTCAAGCTCGCCACGCCTGCCTTCGAGCATTACGTGGTGCCGCTCACCGTTCTCATCCTGGTGCTGCTGTTCGCGGTCCAGAGCAAGGGCACGGCGCTGGTGGCGTCCGCCTTCGGGCCGGTCATGGTGGTCTGGTTTATCTGTCTGGCGGTGATGGGCATGGTCCACATCGCCGACGATCCCTCGGTGCTCGCGGCTATCAATCCCTATTACGCGGTACAGTTCCTGCTCTCGCACGGCACGATCGGCCTGGTGACGCTGGGCGCCGTATTCCTGGCGGTGACCGGCGGCGAGGCGCTCTATGCTGATCTCGGCCATTTCGGCCGCAAGCCGATCCAGTCGGCCTGGATGTTCCTCGTGCTGCCCTCGCTGCTAATCAACTATTTCGGACAGGGCGCGCTGGTGCTGTCCGATCCCAGCGCGATCGAACACTCCTTCTATCGCATGGTGCCCGAGTATCTGGTGCTGCCGCTGGTCGGGCTTGCGACCGCGGCCACCGTGATCGCCAGCCAGGCGGTGATCACCGGCGCTTATTCGCTGGTCTATCAGGCGGTGCAGCTCGGCCTCTTGCCGCGCTTTGAGGTGCGCTACACCTCCGAAACCCATGCAGGCCAGATCTATCTGCCGCGCGTGAACCGGCTGCTCCTGATCGGCGTGATGTTGCTGGTGCTGTTGTTCCGCACCCCGAGCAACCTTGCCTCGGCGTACGGCATCGCGGTCTCCACCACCATGGTTGCCGACGGCATCATGGGATTCATCGTGATCTGGAAATTGTGGAACTGGCGCGCTGCGACGGCCGCGGTCGTGATCTTGCCGTTCGTCGTGGTCGACATGACCTTCTTCAGCGCCAATCTGTTGAAGCTGCTCGAAGGCGCCTGGGTGCCGCTGTTGTTTGGCGCGACGATGGCGGCGACGATCTGGACCTGGCGTAGGGGCTCGGGAATCCTGACCCAGAAAACCCGCCGGATCGAGGTGCCGCTCGACGATCTGCTCCGGAGCCTGGAGAAGCGACCACCGCACGTCGTCAAGGGCACGGCGGTGTTCCTGACCAGCGATCCCGCCTTCGTACCCACCGCATTGTTGCACAATCTCAAGCACAACAAGGTGCTGCACGAGCACAACGTGGTCTTGACCATCGAGACTGCGCATACGCCGCGAGTCGACCTGGCGGAGCGTTTCCGGATGGAGAAGATCAGCGACAAGTTCTTCAAGGTCCGCCTGCGCTTTGGCTACATGGAGCAGCCGAACGTTCCCAAGGCGCTCGCGATCGCGCGCAAGCAGGGCTGGCAGTTCGACATCATGTCGACCTCGTTCTTCGTGTCGCGCCGCTCACTGAAGGCCTCGGCGCAGTCCGGCATGCCGCTGTGGCAGGACCACCTGTTCATCGCGCTGAGCCGGTCCGCCAACGATGCCACCGACTATTTCCAGATTCCCACCGGACGGGTGGTTGAAGTCGGGACCCAAGTCACCATTTGAACGCGATCGACTGCGTCATGCAGATTTGCATGGCTAAGGCCCAGAATCGGGCTAGGCTATGCCCTTAGCGCAGGGCTATAAGCCGCGCGCTCTTCCGCCATTGTGCAGTGAAGCATTTTAGAGGCCACCAGGCTCTCCCATGACAAGTGACGTAGCGATTTCCGCCCCTGAAGCGGCGGCGGCCAATGGGCATGGCGACACCCACACCACCGCCGGATTCGGTGCGCTGACGCTCGGCAGCATCGGCGTCGTCTATGGCGATATCGGCACCAGCCCGCTCTACGCGTTCCGCGAAGCGGTGATGGCGGCCTCAGGGGCGGAGGGGGTGCCGACGCCGGCTGCTGTGCTCGGCGTGCTCTCGCTGATCCTGTGGGCGCTCGTCGTCGTGGTGACGCTCAAATACGTCGTGATCCTGCTCCGCGCCGACAATAATGGCGAGGGCGGCACGCTGGCCCTGATGGCGCTGGCCCAGCGCGCGGTCGGCACCGGCGGGGCCACCATCGTCCTGCTCGGCATCATCTCCGGCGCGCTATTCTACGGCGACGCCGTGATCACGCCGGCGCTCTCGGTGCTGTCGGCGATCGAGGGCATGAAGGACGTCACGCTGCGGTTCGAGCCTTACATCGTGCCGCTGACTGTGGTGATCCTGGTCTGCCTGTTCGCCGTGCAATCGCGCGGCACGGCCCGGGTCGCGGCGTTTTTTGGTCCGATCATGTGCGTCTGGTTCGCGGTGATCGCAGCGGCGGCGATCCATCCGATCATCCAGCAGCCGCAGGTGCTGTTCGCGCTGAACCCGCTCTATGCCGTGTCGTTCATGCTCCACCACGGCGTCATCGGCTTCGTGACGCTGGGCGCGGTGTTCCTGGCCGTCACGGGCGCCGAGGCGCTCTATGCCGACCTCGGCCATTTCGGCAAGCGGCCGATCCAGATCGCCTGGCTGTTCATCGTGCTACCGTCGCTGGCGCTGAACTATCTGGGGCAGGGGGCTCTCGTCCTCAGCGATCCCGAAGCTATCGTGAGCCCGTTCTTCCAGCTCTTCCCGCAAGGTTTTGTTCGCGGCAGCATGGTCGTTCTCGCCACGGCCGCCACGGTGATTGCGAGCCAGGCGGTCATTACCGGCGCCTATTCGCTGACGCGCCAGGCGATTCAGCTCGGGCTGTTGCCGCGGTTTGAAATTCGCCATACGTCTGAAGCCCATTCCGGCCAGATCTTCATCCCGCGCATCAACCAGCTGCTGTTGATTGCGGTGGTGCTTCTGGTGCTGCTATTCCGGTCCTCCAGCGCGCTCGCCTCCGCCTACGGCATCTCCGTCACCGGCACCATGGTGGTCACGGCGATGATGGGCTTTGTCGTGATCTGGAAGGTCTGGAAGTGGTCGCCATTCGCTGCCGCCGCGCTGATCGTCCCGTTCCTGTTCCTCGATTTGACCTTCCTGGCCGCGAACCTGCTCAAGGTGTTCGAGGGCGGCTGGGTGCCGCTCGCGCTCGGCGCGCTCATGATCCTGCTGATGTACACGTGGCGGCGCGGCAGCCGGCTGCTGTTCGAGAAATCGCGCAAGCTGGAATTCCCGCTCGCCGACCTCGTGGCAATGCTGGAGAAGCGGCCGCCGCAACGCGTGCCCGGCACCGCCGTGTTCCTGACCAGCGACCCCCTCAGTGCGCCGACCGCGCTGATGCATAGTCTGAAACACTACAAGGTGCTGCACGAGAAGAACGTCATTCTCACCATCGAGACCGCGCAGACGCCGCGGATCGATCCGGCCGAGCGCGTCAAGCTCGAGCAGATCAGCCCGACCTTCTCCAAGGTGACGCTCAAGTTCGGCTTCATGGAATCGCCCAACGTGCCGAAGGCGCTGGCGATCGCCCGCAAGCTCGGCTGGCAGTTCGACATCATGTCGACGTCGTTCTTCCTGTCGCGCCGGGCGCTCAAGCCCGCGGTCCATTCCGGCATGCCGCGCTGGCAGGACCGGCTGTTCATCTCGCTCAGCCGCTCGGCGAACGATGCCACCGACTATTTCCAGATCCCCAGCGGCCGCGTGGTTGAGGTGGGCACGCAGGTGACGATCTAGCGGTGTCCCGAAAGCGACGCTTCAAGTCGCTGCGATTTAGCTTTAACTTGCAACGCATCGCTCAAGCCTTTGTAGCGCTTGATTTTCGTGAGCCGAGAGGCGAGGTTGCCGCCGGCCGGCATCGCTCCGGCGCGAGCTAGAATGTTGGAGGATGATGTGGCAAACCAGGTACAGGATCTGACCCCGGACGAGGTCTCCAAGGGTGTCGCGGAAGGGCGCTACCTGCTTGTCGACGTTCGCGAGCCGAACGAGGTCGAAGCCGAGGCCTATCCCTACGGTGTCGTGGTTCCGCTCTCGACCTTCGACCCGAAGGCGATCCCCGATCCGCAAGGCAAGGACGTCGTGTTCGCCTGCCGCTCCGGCAAGCGTTCGGTGACGGCCTCGCTCGCGGCACAGGCGGCGGGCCTGCCTTACGACAAGCATCTGGCCGGCGGCATGCTGGGCTGGAAGGCGGCTGGTCTTCCCAGCAAGGTCGGTGGCTGACCCGGCCGATGTCCAAAAGCTTGTCCCTGAACAAGGTCTTCGCGGATCTTCCCGTCACCATCTTCGAGGCGATGTCGCAGGCCGCGCGCGACAATGCCGCCATCAATCTCGGCCAGGGCTTTCCTGACGATCCGGGTCCGGAGGACATCCGCCGCGCTGCGGCCGACGCCTCGCTGAACGGCTACAACCAGTATCCGTCGATGATGGGCCTGCCGGAGCTGCGCCAGGCGATCGCGACCCATTACGGCCACTGGCACGACCTCGAGCTCGACCCGATGAGCGAGGTGATGGTGACCTCGGGCGGCACCGAGGCCCTGACCTCGGCCATCCTGGCGGTGGTCCAGCCCGGCGACGAGGTGGTCTGCTTTCAGCCGGTCTATGATTCCTACCTGCCGATCATCCGCCAGGCTGGCGGCATTCCGCGCCTGGTGCGGCTCGAGCCGCCGGGCTGGCGGCTGAACGATGACATGCTGAAAAGCGTCTTCAATTCAAAGACCAAGGCGGTGCTCTTCAACAATCCCTTGAACCCATCCGCGGTGGTCTATCCGCGCGAGGACCTCGAACTCCTGGCGCGCTACTGCCAGGAGTTCGACGTCATCGCGATCTGCGACGAGGTCTGGGAGCACGTCACTTTCGACGAGCACAAGCACATCCCGCTGATCACCATCCCCGGCATGCGCGAGCGCACCATCAAGGTCGGCTCGGCCGGCAAGATCTTCTCGCTGACGGGCTGGAAGATCGGCTTCGTCTGCGCCGCGCCCCCGCTGCTGCGCGTCGCCGCCAAGGTGCACCAGTTCCTGACCTTCACGACCGCGCCGAACCTGCAGGCCGCCGTCGCCTACGGCCTCGGCAAGCCGGACGAGTATTTCCGGTCGATGCGCAAGGACCTGACCCGGAGCAGGGATCGCCTGACCAAGGGCCTCGAGAGCCTCGGCTTCCCAGTGTTGAAGTCGCAGGGCACCTACTTCCTGACGGTCGACCTGTCGCCGCTCGGGCTCAACGAGAGCGATGCCGAATTCTGCTGGCGCATCGTCAGGGATTACAAGGTGGCGGCGATCCCGGTCTCGGCCTTCTACGAGCAGGATCCGGTGACCTCGGTGGTCCGCTTCTGCTTTGCCAAGAAGGACGAGACGCTCGACACCGCGTTGGAGCGTCTGTCGGACGCGGTGCGCCGGCGCAAGGGGTAGATGAAGATGACGAACGTCAGCCGCCTCGGTGTTTTCCTTGGTCTTGCGACCGCCGCGGCGCTGACGCTGCTCTCGCAAGGGGCCGCCGCCGAGGAGCGCGTCGTCAACTTCTACAACTGGTCCAACTACATGGCGCCGGACGTCCTTGAGGCCTTCACCAAGGAGACCGGCATCAAGGTGGTCTACGACACCTTCGATGCCAACGAGACCCTGGAGACGCGCCTGATGGCCGGCAGATCCGGCTACGACGTCGTGGTGCCCACCGCCTATTTCCTGCAGCGCCAGATCAAGGCCAACATCTTCCAGAAGCTCGACACGTCGAAGCTGCCGAATTTGGCCAATGCCTGGCCCGTGGTGACGCAGCGCCTTGCGACCTACGATCCCGGCAATGTCTACGCCGCCAACTACATGTGGGGCACGACAGGCATCGGCTACAACGTCGCCAAGGTAAAGGCGATCCTCGGGCCGGACGCGAGGATCGACAGCTGGGATCTCGTCTTCAAGCCGGAGAACCTGGCAAAATTCAAAGACTGCGGCGTCCACATGCTCGATTCCGCCGATGATATGTTTCCGGCAGCGCTGAGCTGGCTCGGGCTCGATCCGAACTCGACCAAGCAGGCCGACCTGGAGAAAGCCGCTGACGTCGTGACCAAGGTCCGCCCCTACGTGCGCAAGTTTCACTCGTCCGAATATCTCAGCGCGCTTGCCACTGGCGAGATCTGCCTCGTGGTCGGCTGGTCCGGCGACATCATGCAGGCCCGCGCCCGTGCCGCGGAAGCCAAAGGCGGCATCGAGATCGGCTACGCGATCCCGAAGGAGGGCGCGCAGATGTTCTTCGACAATCTCGCGATTCCGGCGGATGCCCGGAACGTCAAAGAAGCCTACGAGCTGATCAACTATCTCTACCGTCCCGATGTCGCCGCCAAGAACTCGGACTTTTTGTCCTACGCCAACGGCAATCTCGCCAGCCAGAAGCTGGTGGATCCGAAGATATTGAACGACAAAAACATCTATCCGGACAACGCCACGCTCGCAAAGCTGTTCGTCATCACGGCGCGTGAGCCGGCGACGCAGAGGGTGATCAATCGGTTGTGGACCAAGGTGAAGACGGGAAGGTGAGGCGCGGGCGCCGCTTCAGAACCCGACGCGCAGCCCGCACGGACGCTGACCACGTTGGATTTGTCCGACAGCGCGAGGTATTCGGCGGCGGCGAACAAGCTGACGTTGCGGCTGCGCCCCCGTCATTGCGAGCGAAGCGAAGCAATCCAGAATCTTTCCGCGGACACAGCCTGGATTGCTTCGCTTCGCTCGCAATGACGGGGTAAATTACCGCCATCTCCGATGCAGCCACAGCCACTGCTCCGGATGCTCGCGAACCCAGCCTTCCACCACGCTCGTGATCGCCTGGGTCGTGCCCTGGATGTCGATCTTGCCGTCGGCATCGCGTACCGGCTTGACCTCCTCGGTCAGCTCCCCGCGGAAGCGGCCGCCGGGCAGGCGGATGATGCGGACGCCGTGGATGGGGCATTCGACCTGGCGCAAGAGGCGCGCCAGCATCGGGTTGGCGCGGGTCTTGCGGCCGAAGAAGGTGACTTCGACGCCGCCGGTCAGATACTGGTCGATCAGCATGGCGACGTGCTTGCCGTCCTTGAGCGCCTGCGCGAGCCGAAGCGGCGCGTCGCGCCCCGCCGGGATCAGCGTGCCCATTTTTACCTGGCGCATCTCCTGGATGATGCGGTCGGCGGATGCGATGTTCGGCCGGCGATAGAGGATCGCGGTGTCCAGCCCATGCGCCACGGCGGCGAGCGCTGGCAATTCCCAATTGGCCAGATGCGCGGCGAAGATCAGCGCAGGCTTGCCGTCGTCCTTGATCTGGTCGAACAATTCGACGCTGCGCTTGGGCAATTCGATCCGGCTGTTCTCGGGATGGTCGCGGTCGTAATCCCAGACGTGGTCCATATGGGCGAATTCGGCGCCGACGCGGCCGAGATTGTCCCAGACGCCCATCAGGATGGTTTCGATCTCCTCCGGTGACTTTTCCGGAAACGCGGCGCTGAGGTTGGCGCGGCCGATCCGGTGCTCGCGCAGGCGCGGGCCGATCATCCTCGTGACGCGCGAGAAGAAATCCGAGGTCTTGGCCGGGTCGAAATAGCGCGTGGTGCGCAGCATGCCGACGGTGGCAGCCCCGATCAGACTTCCGCCGATTGATTTGGCAGCCTCCCGCGCGCGGGCCTTGATGCTCGCAGGTAACAACGCCATGCGACCGGTCAGGCCGGTTCGCGGGTCAGGATCAGCGAGGCGTTCTGGCCGCCGAAGCCGAACGAGTTCGACATCACCGCGGTGACGCGGGCGTCGCGCGCCGTGTTGGCGACGACGTCGAACAGGATCGTGGGATCCGGAGTCTCGTAGTTGATAGTGGGCGGAATGCGCTGATGCTCCAGGGTGAGCAGCGAGAAGATCGCCTCCACCGCGCCGGCGGCCGAGATGGTGTGGCCGACCATCGACTTGTTCGAGGTGACCGGAATCTTCTGCACGAGCTCACCGAACACGGCCGATGTCGTGTTGAATTCCATCTTGTCGTTTTCGGGCGTCGCGGTGCCGTGCGCGTTGATATGGTCGATCTGGCCCGGCTCCATGCCGGCATCGGCCAGCGTCTTCTTCATGCAGCCGATGATCGGCTTGCCGTCGGGGGACGAGCGGGTGCGATGGAAGGAATCGGTGAGCTCGCCGCAGCCGGCAATCACACCGAGGATCTTTGCGCAGCGCGCGGTTGCGGCTTCGTAGCTTTCGAGCACGAGGGCACCGGCGCCTTCGGCCATGACAAAACCGTCACGGTTCTTGGAGAAGGGACGGGAAGCAGCTTGCGGCGGCTCGTTCTGGGTCGACAGCGCCGAGAGCAGCGAGAAGCGCACCAATGCTTCAGGGTTCACAGTGCCGTCGGTTGCTACGCACAGCGCGGCATCGGTCTCGCCGCGGCGGATCGCCTCGACGCCGAGCTGGATCGAGGTCGCGCCCGAGGCGCAGGCGGTCGAGAGCGAGATCGGCGAGCCCTTGGTGCCGAAGGCTTCGGCGAGGTGGGCGGCCACCGAGCCGAACATGAAGCGGTGATGATAGGCGGTGAACTTGCCGCCGCCGGAGATGCGCAGGAGATCATCGTAGTTGAAGTCGAGCTTGCCGACGACGCGGCCGAGTTCGCGGCGCTGCGGCCATTCGACCTCGACCGGCGCAACTGCCAGGAACAGCGGGCCCGGGAAATCGCCCTTGGCGCCGATGCCGGCCTGGTCGAGCGCTTCCTGCGTGACCAGCTCGGCCATCCGCTCGGACAGCGCGGTGGAAGAGAACGGATCGACACTGACGAAGTCGACGGTGCCGGCCATGGTGGTCCTCAGCCCGTCGACCGGAAAGCGCGTGATGGTGCGGATGCCGGATTCGCCGGCAACGAGCTTCGACCAATTGTCGGCCTTGCCGGCGCCGAGCGAGGTCATGATGCCCATGCCGGTGACGACGACGACGGGGCGGCCGAGTTTGTCGCGTGGTGCAGTCATGTATCCCCGCTCGCGTTAGCTAATCGCTTCGACCAGCGCCATGCCTTCGCCGCGCCAGTGTCCGGCTCCCACCACCACGATCTGGGTGGGGGCGCCCTGCATTTCAATCTCGGTCCCGGTCGAATCGTTCGGCGGAAACAGCGCGCCGCGCGAGATCGACAGCGCAGCGAGCGCCAACCCCAGCGGGAATTGCGTCTCCATGGTGTGGCCGAACATCGTGCCGGTCGAGCGCACCGGAAAGTCGGTATGGCGCTTCAGAAATCCGCGTTCTTCGGACGTGGCCGGCTCCGCGCCGGTTGCACCCGTGATGATCGCGCCCTTGCCCTCGCGCTTGGGCAGTTGCGCCCACAGCTTCTCGAGCGTCGCGGCCATGTCGCCGGGTTGCTTGCGCCGGGCGAGATCGGCGACGACGCTCGCGAGCTTGGCGAACGGTTTTGCGCCGCGCGCTTCGGCGTGAGCCTTGGATTCCAGCACCAGGAACGCGCCGGCCGAGCCAAGCGCGAAGCCGGCGTGGTCCTTGCGTGCCCAGACGGGCGCGAACTTGTCCTTCAAGTTGAAGTCGCCGAATTCGTAAAGGACCAGGAGGTCCTTGCGCTCGCCATTATGCGAGCCGCCGACCAGCGCAATGTCACTCTCGCCCGAGGCGATCCGCGCCAGCGCGATGCGCGCGGCATCGGCGCCCGCGACCTCTTCGCCCATGAAGGTGCGCGAGGTGCCGCCGAGTCCGTGCACGATGGCGATGTTGCCGGCAAGCAGGTTGGAGAGCTGGGCCAAAAATAGCGTCGGCCGTAGATCGCTCATCAGCCGCTCGTTGAGGAAGCCGGGCGCATTGGCGCCCTTGGCCTCGGCCGTGAGCACGCCGGTATCGACATTGAGATCGCGCTCGCCGCCGCCGGCGGCGACCACCATGTCGATCTTCGACAGAATGTCCTTATTGCCCTTGATCCCTGCGGAATCCAGCGCCAGCCCCGCGGCATAGGTGCCGATGCGCTGCCAGGCCTCCATCTGCCGCTGGTCACCCTTCTTCGGGATCTGGCTGTCGAAGCTGACCGGCATCAGCGGATGCACGACGTAGGGCGCAAAGCCGCTCTCGTCGACATTGATGCGTTTGTCCTGGAGCGCTGCCCAGTTGGCGTCCAGCCCTTCGCCGAGCGAGGTGGCAAGGCCAATGCCGGTGATCCAGACTTCGGTCTGGCCGGGCTTTGGAGCGGGAGTGTCGGTCATGGCGATACGGCCTGTTGCGGAAAGCCGACGCGCTTGGCGATCGCGTCCATGTGGGAGCGCATATCCGCGTTGGGGAAAGGGATCAGAGTGAAGGTGAGGGTCGAATTCGCGCGCAGCTTGCCGCCGACCCTGATTTTGGCTTCGGTCATGGCGTAGCCCGAACCCTCGTGGACGAGGCTTGCCTCGATGCTCATGAGCTCGCCGGGGAGGACCGAGCCGCGCACCTTGGCTTCTTTCACGGCAGCGAGGATCGGCATGCGCTCGAACTTCAGCACGCCAAGCAGGAGCCAGCCCGAGGCCTGCGCCATCGATTCGATCAGGAGCACGCCGGGCATCAGCGGATAACCCGGGAAGTGCCCTTCGAAGACGGTGCTCTCCTTTGGGACCTGCGCTTCGACAGCGATCTTCTTCTCGTCGACGTTGAGGCCGACGATGCGATCGATCATGTGGAAGTATTCGAGTTGCATGACCGCGCGCTTAGGCGCTCGTGCCCTTGGCCGCAACCAGTTCGTCGATGCGAGCGCAAAGATTCTTCAGCACGAAATACTGCTCCGTGGTCGCCTTGCCATCGTTGACCTCCTGGGTCCACTTTTCCAGCGGCAGCTTGATGCCAAACTGCTTGTCGATCGCGAACGCGATGTCCAGGAAATCGAGGCTGTCGATGCCGAGGTCATCGATGGCATGGCTATCCGGCGTGATCGTGTCGCGAGGGATGTCGCAGGTTTCAGCGATGATCGTAGCGACCTGATCGAATGTGGAGGACATCACTAAGCCTTTGATATATTGTAGGTATTTGAAGATGTTCCAGAGCGGAACGGTGGGTGGGCATCGCGCCCCGAGTGACGCCCTCAAATCCCCCTCTGGCCGGGTCGAAAGCCCGTATATCGGAGCGCCGCCCCGAGTTCAATGGAGCGGGGCGAGACCGGGGACAGCCTGGGGATGCCTGTTATCGGGGCTGCGAAGCGAGTCGTCGGGGCGGGGGTATGCCTAGATATGCGGCGTCGTGATCTTGACGCAGTCGCGCCGGCCCATCAACACGCAATCCTGGGTCCGGCGCAAGTCGGCGATGCTGACTGCGAGCCAGATCCCGATTGCAGTCAGCGCGATGGTGAAGGCGAGCGCGGCGATGTTGGCGAGCATGCGGCGACGGAAATCGTCCTGCTCCGCGCGGGGCTGCTCGTAGCGCGACAGGTCGAGCGGCTCGGGTGTCGCGTGCAGCGGCTGCACCGTTCCGCCGCCCCGCCGGATTGGCGTGGGGGATGCCGTGCGCGGCCTGAACTGGAGCACCCGGTGCTCCTCGTCCGAGGTTATGGGCCGCTGGGTCTTCATGGCGCGGGGATCACTCCGAAGCAGCGATTTTTAGATAGCACACGTCACACAGGCGTTGCAGAAAATCTTCTCAACGCGCACGTGCATTGCGGTTTCACACTATCTTGAACTTGCAGGTGACGCCGCGATGGGATCGCGGAATGGGTCGCGTCATGGTGTCATCGGCGGGTTGCGTTGCAACAACAGGCGCCGCGGAATATGCGCGTCCGGTCGGCGAACATTCGCGGGCCGCTCGGATTTTGCGGTCGCAGCGCTCATGCCATAATCCGCGAAATCGGGACCGCCTGTCGCAATCATTTGAGGAGCCCTTCGACCATGACCAATATGCGCGAGCCGAGAGTGCATCCGGTGCCAATCCTGTCGCTCCGGCCGACGCAGATGACGGTCGGCATGCGCGAGGTCAAGGAGAAGCGCCAACGCTGGCGCGAGCATGGCAAGAAGAAGCAGTCCGAACTGCTCGGCACCCACATGATCCCGGTCGTGCACGGCCCCGACGAGCGCTATTACGTGATCGACCATCATCATCTCGGCCGCGCGCTGCACGACGAGGGCATCAAGGAGGTGCTGGTGACGGTGGTCGGCGACCTCAGGATGGTCGAGCGCGAGGCGTTCTGGGGCGTGATGGACAACAAGCGCTGGGTCTATCCTTACGACGCCAAGGGCGAGCGGCGGCCGTTCCGCGACCTGCCGAAATCGGTCACCGATCTCAAGGACGATCCGTTCCGCAGCCTTGCCGGCGAACTCCGCCGCATGGGCGGCTTCGCCAAGGACACCACGCCCTTCTCCGAATTCCTGTGGGCCGACTATCTGCGCCGCAAGCTGCCGCGCAAAGCGGTCGACGCCAACTTCGACAAGGCGCTCGAGAAGGCGATGTCGGCTGCCAAGAGTAAGGATGCGATCTATCTGCCCGGCTGGTGCGGACCCGCGCAGGACGACTAGGGTCGTTGCCGGCGTCATCGCGCGCTGCTCGTTTTCAAGCAGCTGCGTCGCGATCGATCTTCCGTAGGCGCACGAAGGCGGCCCAGGCCCGCGGATATTCCTTGTCCGTCGGATCAATCGCAAGCAGCGCGCGGCATGCTTCCTTGATCTCCTCAGGCGAAGGACGCTTGGTCGGGATCCCGGATGATTTCGCTTCCTCCCAGCGAGCCTCGATATCTCTCGCGAAAGCCAGGGCCTCAGCGCTCGTGCGCTTCTGCGTCGATTTCGCCAGCGCATGGCCCGACGGGAACGTTGGCCATGCGGCTGGCGGCTGGTCGACTCGCCACGTCAGTTCGTCTCGCTGGGGAGCCTCCACGGCCGAACTTGAATGCTGCGCTGCTGGCGCCCATCCTGTCCCTGCCGAGACTGCCGAACCTGATGAGGCGGCCGATCTCGGCGCGACTGCTGAACTTGGCGCGACTGCCGCTGTCTGTCCGGCCAGCTGGCCAAGCTGTTGTTCCATTGTCCCGCCGCTGGACTTGGGGATGATTTTTTCGACAGTCTTGATCATCGACAGCGCGCCCGGCGATATCAGCGTCTTCTGGTCGGCAATTTTATCGTCGGCCGCGGTTGGGCAGGGCTTGTATGCAGAGCGCTGCGATGTGATCCGGCCGTCGTCGTCGATACGGGCAAAATCGATCGCGACAGTGTAAACGAAGGCGGTCTCGACATACTGCCTCTCTTTATCCATCGCCTTCACGGAGCCGCACACGTATCTTGCTTGGTCTGCTTCGACCGTTCGCAGGCCGTTGAAGTGAGCTGAATTCGACGCAATGAGAACACGTGAAACGGCGGCCCGCGCCTTGCCATGCTCCGATTCCAACATGCTCCATATTTCGTCGGCGTTGATGACGTCGGGCTGATAGTTCCATGCGTATCCGGCCGCGAAGAACGTTGCGCCAACGCAGGTCGCGATAACAAGTGCTCGCACGTTCATGAGACGGCCCCCTGCAGGCATGACTCATCCGCGTCTCCGGTGACGGAAACTGCGCAAGTTGTGCCGAAACGTTTGTGCTAGTTAAGGGCGAGTTTCTTAATAAAACGTGTGCGATTGCGAAAGACTAGAGTTCCCGTCAAACGGGAACCCGCCCGCCGGCGTTGCCGGCGGCTCCCTTACTTTCGCGCTCGAGGCGGTCGGTCATTTCTTCGGCAGGCGTCCCATCAGATAGAACTCGTCGTTCGGCCGCATGCCGGTGAAATTCGCCAGCCGGTTCGATAGCGCGAAGAAGGCGGAGATTGCGGCGATGTCCCAGATGTCGTCGTCGCTGAAGCCGTGCGGCTCAAGCGTAGCAAAATCCTGCTCCGAGATCCGCTGTGCATCCGCTGAGACCTTCATCGCGAAATCGAGCATCGCCTGCTGCCGCGGCGTGATGTCGGCCTTGCGGTAGTTCACCGCGACCTGGTCGGCGATCAGCGGGTTTTTGGCGCGGATGCGCAGGATCGCACCGTGCGCGATCACGCAATACTGGCATTGATTGGCTGCCGAGGTCGCGACCACGATCATCTCGCGCTCGGCCTTAGTGAGGCCGCCGTCCTTCTCCATCAGCGCGTCGTGATAGGCAAAGAATGCGCGGAATTCGTCGGGACGGTAGGCCAGCGTCAAAAACACGTTTGGCACGAAACCGCTCTTCTCCTGCACCGCAAGAAGCCGCGTGCGGATGTCCTCCGGCAGCGTGTCGAGGGCGGGGGCGGGGAAGCGTTGCGTGGCGGGCTTTGTCATGGGCATGTTTTCCGGATTGCAGCCGGCAAACATAGTCGATGCGGGCGGCCTGCTCAACGTGCCCGCTACAAGGCCAAATTGAAGAAACGGCACCGTGGCCCTTGACCCGTCATTGCGAGCGCAGCGAAGCAATCCAGCGTCTGCCCCCGGAGGGATTCTGGATTGCTTGTGCGCCAGGCAAGCTGGCGCGGTCCAACCGGTGGAAGTCCGGTCCGGGTAAGCCGTAGCGGGCGCCCGGTAGTGAGTGTTGCGGTGT
>NZ_JADPKQ010000347.1:0-3039 GCF_023074015.1 Bradyrhizobium sp. 142 | reverse complement strand
GATCCCCCCGGCAAAAGCCAAAGCATAACCACGCCGCCACTGATCCGTTGGTCAATCCAGGAAATCCGCCGCATTGCCATCAGACTTGCTCGAAAGCGTATTCAACCCGCACGTATCATCGCATGGTCTTTCTGGCGCAGAGCTCATCAGGCTGCCGCTCAACGCGCTCATGTCAAATCAAAAAGACAACTGTAATGATAAGGCTCGTGCCGAAACACACATGGTGCAAGAGGGCATCCGGAGCACGCGGCACTCCCCGCTTCTTCAGATAGGCCGGCGCAGCGCAAAGGACGAAGCGCGACGGCGCCAATCGACGTACGACGAGTGGTGAATCTTTGAGCGTTCCTATGCGAATGGCGAGATCAAGGCCCTCCTGCACCAGGTCGACGTGCCTGGGCGAGAGCGAAATATCTATGGCGAGCTCTGGAAAGCGGGCGAGAAACTCGGGAATGGCCGGCGCAACGTGCATCGGACCGAAAGTGTCGGGAGCGGAAATCGACAGTATCCCGCGCGGCTCACGCTGCAGCGCGTGCGCAGCCTGCTCGGCGAACTCCGCTTGCTCGACGATGCGAGCGCAATGCCGATAGTATGTCGCGCCGGCCTGTGTGAGCGAGATTCGGCGCGTCGTGCGCTGGAGCAATCGCACGCCGAGCCGTTCCTCGAGCCGCTGAACATGGGCGCTCGTGGCGGACTTCGAGATGTGCAAGCGGCGGGCGGCCGCCGAGAAGCTCCCGGCTTCCACTACCCGCACGAATGCTGCGACGCCATCGAGTGGGTCCATCCCCCAATTGTTCTGTTTTCAGGATTATTTGTCCATGAATTTCCGTCTAATCGGCTGCAGCCCGCCGGCATATCTCGATGCGCATCGCAACCCGTTCGGTGGAGGACTGCCATGAACAGCGATTCAAACTGCGACTTGCCGCAATCGAGCCCGCTCTGGCGGGCGCCCGGCACGGGGCCCACGCTCGACGTACTCGGTGTGACGCACATCTACAAGGCGATGGCAAGCGATACCGGTGACCAATTCTCGATATGGGAATCCATCGTGCCGCCAGGCGCCGGCGCGCCGGCGCACACGCATACGCGTGAGGACGAAGCCTTCTATGTCATGAGCGGCGAAGTGCTGGTCGAAGTCGAAGGCTCGGCAGGTCCGCTGCGTCTCGGCCCCGGCGGATTTCTCTTTGGCCCGCGCAACCGACGGCACGGCTATCGCAACACCGGCACTGTTCCGGCGCGCCTGCTGGTGTTCGCGATGCCGGGCGCCGGCCTCGATCGCATGTTCACAGCCTTCGACGCCGCCGGCAAAGGCTCCGCACAAATTCCGGCTTTCGACACGATTGCTGCAATTGCCGAGCAGTATGGCGTCGTGGTTCATCCGCCGGCCGGCTAGGAACGAAAGGCGCCACGAGCGGCGCCGCTGCCCTTGGCGTCAGCCTGACGGCCTGATCTTCGCCCGACTTGCGGCGGACCCGGACCTCGACCTGATCGCCCTTGCCGAGCTTGTCGAAGTCTTGGCCGCCTTGCGGTCCTGGTCCGAGAGTTCGACGAATTGCAGCACATGGGCGGTCATGTGGAGCAGTGAGGGAGTGCGAGAGGAAATCTATCTGGCTTTAGGCGGAAGCGGCTGCGGATTGAGCATGACGTGAGAAGCCTTTGAATTGATCGACGTCTCCACGCTCTGCCTTGGCGGCAGCGGGTGCGGATTGGGTGTGACGTTAGATCCGCGAGATGCTGTCCAGCCTGCCCTGGATTGTTTTCCGGAGACAATGATGATCGATTTTTCGCCAGGCTGGCTGGTCCTCACGTTGGAGGCGTCCGCGACCATTATCGCCGAACCGTGCCCGGCCCTGGTTATGTCGGAAGCTTGTTGACCGTGCCCTGCGTCGGCAGCAAGGGCCACATTGGTCACGAGAACGGCTGACGACAGGATGGATACGAAAGAGAGGGACATGATCGGAATCCTGGGTTGTTGACGAGCACAGGATATGAGGTTCGAACATCTGCGAATGCGATCTTGGTCACATTCGGCGAGAGACATCCGTGGCGCGATCCGGCCCTTCGGGGCGCCTTCCGAATCTCACAAATGCAGGTTGTTCCGGCCCGGTACGCCTAGCCGGCAAGGGCCGATCAGCCGCGGGTCTTGCGTATGTAAATGGCTTGGCCGAGGAGCATGAGTGGAGTGCTCAGGAACATGAACACGATACCCAGCATGATCAATTGGTTGCGGAAAACCGAGCTTGCCGATTCTGCGGCCAGGAAGACGGAGGTACAAATGAGACCTGCAGCGGTGACGGAATAGAGCACGCTGAGGATTCTTGCGATCAGACTGAGACGCCTCCACTCGGTTTCACGAGATTGGTCCCGATCGATGATCGTCTTCAGTTCCAGGCGCAGCGTGTGGAGTTCGCTTTCGATTTCTGCCTGCGTCATCGATGCTCCTGCTCTGTAAAGACATGGCGCGCCGGCTCGCAAGCCGAGATCATGTCGGGCGACGGCGTCCAGGCCGCAGTGGACAGGCTCGAGGCAACGTGGTCAACGGCTCGAACTCATCTGTCCCGCATCTTCGACGAGACGGGCACGCGCAAGGAAGAGGAGCTCGTGCGCGTTCTGATGCAAACTGTAAGGGGCGCTTGACCCACAGCGCGATTGCGGCCCCCGCGGGGGCCAGCCATCGCCATGATCGCCGATCGCAAGCTATCGGCGATCATGGATCACAGCTTCCCAGAAATACCGCGACGCTTCGGCTTGCGCATCGATGTCGCGCAGAAGCTCGGGCTTCTCGGCCAGATCCGCGCGCACAAGTATCGGCCGTTCGGCCGGTGCTTCGGCGTTCCGCGCACGCGCCGTCGCGCTAGTCAACTCCTGATTGTCGAGAACGGCGGCAGCTATCGCATTCGGAGTGCGATCCGAAAACGGGCAAGCGCCATTTCGGTGACAGTGCTGGACTGCACCCCTGGAATGAGACACGATAATTTCTGTGACAGTGCGGTTGCCATGATGCGTTATCGTGCCTTGTTTTGCGCGAACGCGGTTTCGAAC
>NZ_JADPKQ010000168.1:0-3071 GCF_023074015.1 Bradyrhizobium sp. 142 | reverse complement strand
GTGATGCTCGCCTTCGCCATGATGGCGGCGATCCGCCATCGCGCCAATCCGCCACCGCCCAAAAAAACCAAACGCCGCCCCCCGGCAAAAGCCAAAGCATACCCACGCCGCCGCTGATCCGTTGGTCAATCCAGGAAATCCGCCGCATTGCCATCAGGCTTGCTCGAAAGCGGATCCAACCCGCGCATGTCATCGCATGGTCATTCTGGCGCAGAGCTCACCAGGCTGCCGCTCAGCGCGCGCATCTCAAAGCAAAACGGCAACTGTAATGTTAGAGTCTGTCCGGGATCATGCTGTTTTTTGACAGAGCTTTCGCAGCATGAGGCGGATTGAGGCGAGGCGCAAGAACGCCAATGCCTTTCGGTTGAGGCACTCCCAATCCTTGGCCAAACGGCGGCAGCGGTTGAGCCAGGCGATGGTGCGTTCGACGATCCATCGCTTGGGCAAGATCGCAAAACTCTTTGCTGTATCGGAGCGCTTGACGATCTCGACGTCGATTTGCCGGAGGATTTTGCGAACGGCGGACTGAAAGATCGGCCCCTGATAGCCGCCGTCAGCATAGAGCTTCAGCAGGAATGGATGCAGGCCAAACAGCGTGGCCATCACCAGCACCCCACCGTCACGATCCTGGATGTCCGCCGAATGCACGAGGGCGTGGAGCAGCAAGCCTTGAGTATCGACTAGGATGTGGCGCTTCTTGCCCTTGATCTTCTTGCCCGCATCGTAGCCATGCGGGTCGATCCACGCCCCCTTTTTCCGCGCTCTTGACGCTTTGACTGTCGATGATGGCGGCGCTCGGGCTGGGTTCTCGGTTGGCCAATTCTCGACATTGTACATAGAGCGCGTGATGGATGCGATCGAGCGTGCCGTTCCAAGCCCACAAGTCAAAATAGTCGTGCACCGTGCTGCGTGGCGGCAGGTCCTTCGGGATCGCTCGCCATTGGCAACCGGTGCTCAGCACATACATCAGGCCATTGATCACCTCGCGCACATCGACCGTGCGCTTGTTGCCGCCTCGCTTGGCCGGCGCAATCAGGGGCTCCACCAACGCCCATTCCTCATCAGTCAAATCGCTTGGATAGCGTAGCCGGCTTCGGTCGTAACGACCCCGGTTCTCCTTCGTCCACATGGGCGCCCCTTCGAATCGGACCGCCACCCTTGAATCACAAATGATTCCGATGATTCAAGATGTTCCCGGACAGACACTTAGGCGGCGGCTCATGAACAACGTATCCGTCCAGTGAAGCTTTCAATTACCCACATTTAGTCGAACGGGCTGAGGGAGCGCACAAACCATTGCAACGCAGGAATCGACCGTGATTCCTTGTCTGGCACCGATTCGCAGGGGGCGGTGCCGATGGACGAAGAAGCCGACGCATGGTTTTGATCGCGAGCTCGCAGGCTGCAGCCTTGCCGACGAGCGCCTGAACAAGCGGCTCCGCAAACTGGTGGCGCAGATCGGGAGCGCCATGGGCGAAAGTATTCCGCTGGTGTGCCAGGACTGGGCCAACACCAAGGCTGCGTATCGTTTCTTCTCCAACGACCGGGTCAGTGAGGCGGACATTCTGGCCGGCCACTTTCAATCGACGCGTGAGCGCACGATTGCCACCGACGGTCCTGTTCTAGTGCTCCATGATACGACCGAGTTCAGCTATCAAAGAGAGAACTCAGACGCGATCGGGATCACCAAGAGCATAAACAGCGGCCGGGACAAGGCGGGCCGCCTGAGATCGCACACGGTTTGCGGCATCCTGATGCACTCGAGCCTGGCGGTGACAACCGATGGGCTGCCGCTTGGACTGACGGCCGTCAAATTTTGGACCCGGAAGAAATTCAAGGGGACCGCCGCACTTAAGAAGAAGATCAATCCGACCCGCGTTCCCATCGAGAAGAAGGAGAGCATTCGGTGGCTGGACAATGTCCGGCAATCCACGGAGTTGCTGGGCGATCCGGGACGATGCGTTCATGTCGGTGATCGCGAGAGCGACATCTATGAGCTGTTCTGCGCGGCTCGAGAAGCTGGAACGCATTTCGTGATTAGGACTTGCGTTAACCGTTTGGCTGGGGATGGAGATCACACGATCGCCGACGAAATGGACGAGGTCGCCGTCAAAGGACTGCATTGCATCGACGTCAGAAACAGCAACGGTGATCCCGATGAAGCCGTCCTCGAGATCAGATATCGCAAGATTCGTGTCTTGCCGCCGATCGGAAAGCAGAAGCGCTATCCCGCGCTGACCTTGACGGTGATCCATGCCGAAGAGCGCGTGACGCCGAAGAACAGAAAGAAAATCGAGTGGAAGCTGATCACAGATCTGCCTGTTAGCTCCCGCACCGACGCCATTGAGAAGCTCGAATGGTATGCTTTGAGATGGAAGATCGAGGTGTTCCACAAGATCCTCAAATCGGGCTGCAAAGCTGAGGAGTCGAAGCTTAGGACCGCCCAGCGTCTGACCAATCTGATCTCGCTCTTTTGCATCCTGAGTTGGCGGGTCTTCTGGATGACGATGCTCAACCGTTCCGCTCCAGACGCGCCGCCAACCCTCGCGTTGACCGCGACCGAAATCGGCGTGCTCGATCGCCTCGTCAACGACAAACCCAAAGCGAGACAGAAGACGCTTTCGCACTATCTCATCAAGATCGCCCGGCTCGGCGGTTATCTCGCCCGCGCCAGCGATCCGCCTCCCGGCAATACGGTCATGTGGCGCGGGCTGTCGCGCCTCACCGACATCGCGTTAGGCGCCTTGGTCGGAGGAGAATTTGTGGGTAATTGAAAGCCAGTGAAGCCAGTGAAGACCAGTGAAGACCAGTGAAGCCCGGTGAAGGCCGCCTCGCCGAATGAGGCGTGATGTTGAGAACTGTCCTTCAGTGATAGGCGCAGTGCCCAAATCGAACGGCTTGAGGCGGTGGAGACGGGCCGGCGGCCGCGCTGGTCCGAGGATGAGAAGCTCAAGATCGTCCTGGAGAGCTTACGTACGCCCACGATGAAGGCCGCCTTGTTCTGAGAGGCGGATTGAGCACTCATAAGCACGTGTTTAAGAGCGAGCTTAAGAGCGATTGATGGGTCAGAT
>NZ_JADPKQ010000518.1:0-3072 GCF_023074015.1 Bradyrhizobium sp. 142 | reverse complement strand
TCGTCGAAGATTCCTGGCTGAATCAGCTGGATGACGTTATCGTTGGACACGGCATATCGCTCCTTCGGTGGAGAAGTGGAGGCGTCAAGCACCCCCACGATATGCCGCCTTCCCGATTCCCGCCGTCACCAACTTTGGGCGATAGCTCTGCATATCGCCATCGGGCTCCTTGCCTGCGTCATCCAGTGGTTCGGTCATGGTATCTTCGGCAATGCTGAGTTTGATCTGATCCTCGCCTTGGCAATTGGTATCGGTGTCGCATTTAATCGCGTGGAAACGAGCTGGTTAGCGCGGCAAATCGGAAAAGACAGATGCAGAGATGCAATGATTGTGGTTCTGCTGCTGCGCCTTTTCCTTACTGATCGGCAGGAGACCGCGTTGCTCGTGCTTAGCTCCAAATTTCGCCAATCAATCTATATGAGTGAACGGAACGTATTGAGCGAAGCCGGCACCGTAGCGGCCACTCAAGGCGACGTCGCCTGCTTCGTGAAGTTGGTCTGCCGGCAGGCTGGCAAGCCGTTTGTTGTCGACGAATTCAAGACGGATGAGCTCGTTGCAACAGGCCGCGCGACGCCGGCTGATATCGCGGCTATGTTCAGGGCACGCGGCATCACCTATCACCCAAAGACGCAAGCAACGGGTGCAGAAGTCGATACTTCTCTGTCGCATTGGTGGCGTTCCTAAGGATGCCCCAAGGTGCCCCCAAGGGAGTGTTTGGGCGGCTGAATGAATTGACGCGCTTGGCGGCGCGGCTCCGAATCTTCACTCACTGACCGCTCAGTTGGCGGCCGCGCAATCAAGGTGAACGTCGCGTCGGGGTGATGCGTAGACGCCCCCGATTAGCTGTGCTTCTTCGGTCGCATCGCCACCTCCGATGCGACGACGGAATCATGACTGGCGATTCGACGGAATCCTGAAAATGAAATTGCAAGGTTCCGATGCCCCAAGCATCAAAACCCTGCAATCGCAAAACAGTCCACAAAGACAAATGCGATTCTAGCTCAATCGCTTAGCCGCTCTTCACGGACGACGCCTTACGCGTTGATCCTGAGCGACTGGATCTTCATCTTCGATCGGGTCTTCGCATGAATGTTCATTGGGAAGCCAGACCCGACGAGATCGGCGGCTGCATCCAAGCCGCGGCGCGTCTTCCCATCATCATCCCCGGCAGTTCGATGTATCGATACGTGAGTTCTGAAACGATTATCGTGGCGGGTATGCTCAGGCATGAAAGCAGCAACATCTCAGGAACAATCCCAGAGTAGCTGAAGACGAGCCAAACGATCGCTGAAATGATAGGGTAGTGACACAGAAAGATCGAGTAGGAGCGCGAACCAAAATATTGCGCCACGGGATTCGTGAGCGCGCAAGAGTATATATTGCCAGCAAGTCCCGGCCGTTCACGGCACTTCTGCGGAAGACCAAAAAATACAATAAACCAGATCAGGAACGGTCGCAGTTCACTGCGCAATGGAAACAGCACGATCGCCAAAGCCACGGGACCAGCCAACTATGACGTTCCACGTACGGGTAGGTCAATCGGCTCACAATTCCCATCACGAAGTAGCAAACTGCGAGCGGCAGTGCTCCGGGCTGAACAGTGCCGACGAAACTCTTGAACCAAAGTTCACAAATTGCAACTGCAATGGCCAGTAACGGGAATAATAATTCATTACGGATGATGCAGATTATCAGCGGCGCAACGAGATAGAATTGCCATTCCAGCGAAATGCTCCAGGCTGGCATGTTGAATGCGTATTCCGAATACGGCAACGCTGCATTGGGAATGGCGCCGTGCAGCATCGTGACATGCGCGAGAAGGTGTGACCGGAAGTACTTATGATTGCTTGCGGCGACACCATTCACAACCTTTGCGAATTCGGAGTCGTTAAAACCAGGAGCGGCTAGCGAAATGGCAAGCAGATCGTTGGTAAAGAAACCAAAAATGCAGGTGGCGGCAAACAACGGAAAAAGTCGTGCGAAACGCTGGATGAGATAGACTGGATATGCTTGCGGTTTTTCAACAACAACGTGCGTGATTACGAAGCCACTGACGATAAGAAAAACGAGGACAGCGGGTAGGCCTAGCGATCTGAACTGTGCCGCCAATGCTCCCGTATTGAAGCCCGAGCAGTATGCAAGGTGCGCCAAGACCACAGTCCACGCCAGCCAGCCTCGCAATCCCTCGATTGCTTGAAATCTCTTCAACGCTGCCCCCTTCTCTACTCGTGGGAGAACTGGCGCTTGTCACTAGCAGCGGTTCAGAAGATGTTATTTCCATTTGTCTGCATTGTGACTTTACGGTCATTAACAAATCTAAATTTTCCCAGGATTTAAATCAAAATAAAAGTGACGGCTATTGCGGCAATTCCCAACGCCAACGGCTTTTCGCGCTTATCGTCCGATTAGCTGACGCTTCGGGGCGAACCTAGTTTTGGGTCCGCGCTGCCGATTACCACACGATCCGGAGTGCAAAGCACGCCCCTCTCGGCTTCGTCCGCAATTTTGCGCAGAAGCGCAACTTTGGCCGGATCTGACTCAGATAGAGCAAGGCGCCGCATACTTGAGGGCTGATCTATTGCGCGGACTACCCGTGCATCGGTGAGGCGCGCGGCGCGGACAAGGGAAGATCAGGCTACAATTGGCGCGACAATTATGAACGTTCGCTGATCTCTGATGAACCTCGTCCGTCTGTTCGACGGAGTTGATTGAGGCGCCTTTCTAGTTCTTCCTTTTTGGCAACGATCCTCGCGGCCAGAATCTGATCGACGTCCGTAAACAGAGCCCATAACTCATCGACGGACATGTTCTCAAACTGCTGTCGGTAATCACGAATGTCCAAAATCCACCGCCGGGGGTTGGGGCGGTAGCAGCGAAGTCTTCAATGGCCCGATTTCGTCGCCAATTCAGATTATCGCGTGCTGGGCCAGCGGGACTCCTCATAAACCGCCTTCCTGGTTTCGCGTGCCGCAGCGAAGATTCTGCGCTCGGCCTCGGCTACTTGGCCTCGAAGGTTCTCAAGTTCGGAAACTTGAGAAGCGAGCGCATCAAGGCGTTGGCGCAGAGCAAAAT
>NZ_JADPKQ010000345.1:0-3151 GCF_023074015.1 Bradyrhizobium sp. 142 | reverse complement strand
CCATCAATCAGACCGTCTCGACGCTGCGGTTCTTCTTCCGGGTCACGCTGAAGCGGCATGAGATCCTCGAACATACCCCTGTCGTTCACGAACCGCGCAAGCTGCCGGTGGTTCTCAGCCCCGAAGAAGTGGCGCGGCTGCTCGATGCCGCGCCGGGGCTGAAGTACAAGGCGGCGCTGAGCGTGGCCTATGGTGCGGGACTGCGCGCCACCGAAGTCGTCTCGCTCAAGGTCGCCGACATCGACAGCAAGCGCATGATCATCCGCGTCGAGCAGGGCAAGGGCGGCAAGGACCGGAACGTCATGCTCTCCCAACACCTGCTCGATCTGCTGCGGACCTGGTGGAAGGCGGCGCGGCCGCAGGCCTGGCTGTTCCCCGGCCGCGA
Organism: Bradyrhizobium sp. 142; assembly: GCF_023074015.1. NCBI lineage: Bacteria > Pseudomonadati > Pseudomonadota > Alphaproteobacteria > Hyphomicrobiales > Nitrobacteraceae > Bradyrhizobium > Bradyrhizobium sp. 142. The sequence continues at coordinate 2,766 of NZ_JADPKQ010000345.1, read as the reverse complement.
TCCGGCCCAGCCGATGACCACGCGCCAGCTTAATCGCGCCTGTCACGCTGCGGCCCAGATGGCGGAGATCAACAAGCGCGTCTCATTGCACACCTTGCGGCACAGCTTTGCCACCCACCTGCTCGAGCAGAACATCGACGTCCGCGTCATCCAGGTGCTGCTATCCAGGTGCTGCTCGGAAGGGCGACATACTGCCCACGAACAACAGGCTGAAGCACGCATCACCTACCGATTTCATCCTCGCTACGGCGAGACGGTAGGCGTTAGACGGCGGCTTGAGCGAGGCGGCGCCGCGTTTCTCGTTGTGCACCAACTTGACGGCACCTTTGCCTGCCTTCCGGCGTGGATGACTGACGAGGCTGCGTCCGGATTCGAGATCAGCGTTGAGCCGCATTTTCCCCTGAATGTTCTTTGCTCCCTCCGCAACGAGGTCGATGCGCTTCTAGGCTTTCTGGCGTCCGAATCAAAAACGGAGCGACCAGAGAATGACGCACCGATCCGAGAATCTCCAGACAAGCCTGTTCGAGGCCGAGCGACCGTGCGTCGAACTGCGTGTACCTCAAAAGAGCGAGCTCGCGATGGTCATCGAGGTGCTACTGCGCGAGATCGCGTCGGCACTGGCAAAGGCGGCAACAGGGGGGAGCGGCGATGACCAAGATCACGACTGAGCATCTCGCCCGCAACGCCTGCGTCTACATCCGGCAATCGACAGCAGACCAACTCGCGCATAATCATGAGAGCCGACGGCGCCAATACAGCCTCGTCGATCGCGCCAAGCAGCTTGGCTGGAGCAACGTCGAAGTCATTGACGACGACCTCGGCCGGTCCGGCGGCGGCATCGCGCGTCCCGGCTTCGAGCGGCTGCTTGCAACGATCTGCGACGGCCGTGTCGGCGCTGTGCTCGCGATCGAGGCGTCGCGTCTTGCCCGTAAAGGCCGCGACTGGCGTACGCTGATCGAGTTCTGTGGATTAGTCGGCACGCTTATCGTCGATGAGGACGGAATCTACGATCCTCGCCATCCCAACGATCGGCTGCTGCTTGGCATGAAGGGCACGATGAGCGAGCTTGAACTCTCGATGTTCCGCCAGCGCTCGCAGGAAGCGCTGAAGAAGGCCCGCCGCGGCGCGCTGGTCCTCGGTGTCGCCGCCGGCTATTTGAAGATCGGGCGCGATCGCATAGAGAAGAATCCGGACAAACGCGTGCAGGACGCCTTGCAGCTGGTCTTCACCAAGTTCGCCGAGCTGCAAAGTGCAAGACAGGTGCACATCTGGCTGAGAGAGGAATTCATCGAGCTGCCGGTCAAGTCGCGCCAAGGCGAGGCGCACGGCGTGTTGTGTGGCGGCTGCCGGCCTACAACATCGTGCACAACATTCTGACCAATCCGATCTATGCAGGTGCCTACGCGTTCGGGCGCACAAAGAGCCGTGTGAGTGTCAAAGGTGGACGCAAGCATGTCCGGCGTGGTGTGCAAAAGCCCCTGGCCGAATGGGATGTCTTGATCAAGGATCACCACGCGGCCTATATCACCTGGGACGAGTTCGAGCACAACATCGAGGTAATCGCCAACAATGCGACCGGTATGAGCAGCGCACTCGCTCGCGGAGCAGCTCGTAAAGGCGAGCTGATGCTGCCCGGACTGCTGCGGTGCGGCCACTGCGGCCGCAAGCTCCATGTGCACTACAGTGGCAAGATCGGCCGCTATAATTGCTATGGTGCGCGTACGAACCACGGTGCCGCGCGCTGCATTTCGATCAGCGGCTTGAGCATCGATGCGGCGATCAGTAACGAGGTCCTGCGCGTCCTGAAGCCGCTCGGCATCGAAGCAGCACTCAAAGCGATCGAGGCGCAATCGAGCACGACGAGCGCGGCCGAGCGCCAGCTGGAGCTGTCGCTGCAGCAGGCGCTACGAAGCAGCGTACGCGCGCCGACAGTACGACGCCGTCGACCCGGCAAACCGGCTGGTCGCCGGCGAGCTGGAGCGCCGCTGGAACGAGGCATTGCAGGCTGTCGCAAAGCTTGAAGGAGAGATCGCCGCCCTGATTGCGCGTCGTCCGCCGGCGCTCGGTGAGCCGGAGCGCCAGCAATTGGTGGCACTTGGTGCTGATTTGGAGCGCGCCTGGTTGCATCCCGCTGCAACCGCCGCAACGCGCAAACGCATCCTTCGCGCGGCACTCTCGGAGATCGTCGTGCGCAAGGACGACGCAATCATCCATGCGGTCCTGCACTGGCAAGGCGGCGACCATACCCAACTGCAAGTCAAACAGCGCCTGAATGCGGCTGGCCGGCACAATCCACGCATCCCCGAAGACGCGATCGCACTCGTGCGTGAGCTGGCGCGGCTGATGCCGGATCGGCAGATCGCGGGCCGCTCAATCGCACTCGCATCGAGACCGGGCACGGCAATGCCTGGACGCAAGAGCGCGTGCGCGGCTTCCGTAATCATCACGACATCGCCGTCTTCCGCGACGGTGAGTGGGCAGAGCGCGGTGAGATTACGCTCGAGGCGGCAGCAAAACTCATCGGCGTCTGCAGCATGACGGCCCTGCGTATGCTTCGCCGCGGCGACATCAAAGGCCGACAAGCTTGCGCGGGCGCGCCTTGGGTGATCAGGGCCGAGGACCTGGCAGGTTTCGCCAAGGGAAATCCTCAGAAGCCGCCGCTAGAGTCCTTCTTCAGCTTGGGATTGAAGCCGCGGATGCCAAGCCGGATCAACGTTGCTTTCATTCGGTTGACGATCCGACTTTGCTCGCCGACGAGGCTCGCGT
>NZ_JADPKQ010000210.1:0-3277 GCF_023074015.1 Bradyrhizobium sp. 142 | reverse complement strand
GGCAGATCGAGCTCTCAGACGACCAAATCCGTCAGCTTCGCAATCGGGTACGACGCACCAAGCGTTCGAAGAAGGAGGCATCATGAAGTCATCGGCTCGGGGAAGATACGCCCCCACTCGCCGAACGGCTGATTGGCGGTGATCAGTAGCGAGCGTCGCTCATAGCGGGCGGCGATCAGCTCGAACAATACGCTGGTCTCCGCCTGATCCTTGCTCACATATGTGATGTCGTCGAGGATCAGGAGGTCGTAGCGATCGAGTTTGGCGATCGCGGACTCCAGCGCCAGTTCGCGCCGAGCCACCTGCAGCCGCTGCACCAGATCGGTGGTGCGTGCGAAGAGAACGCGCCAACCGTTCTCGACGAGAGCCCGGCCGATCGCTGCGCCGAGATGGGTCTTGCCTCCGCCGGGTGGACCGAACAGCAGCAGATTGGCGCCCGTCTTCAACCAGACGTCGCCGGCGGCGAGCGCCATCGCCTGTGCCTTTGACAGCATCGGCACGCTCTCGAAGTCGAAGGTGGCGAGCGTCTTGCCGGCAGGCAAACGCGCTTCCGCCATGTGCCGCTCGATGCGACGGCGGGTGCGATCCGCAGCCTCGTGCTCGGCAAGGGCCGCGAGGAAGCGGGCGGCAGGCCATCCTTCCTTGTCCGACTGGGCGGCGAGCTTTGGCCAGATCGCCTTGACGCCGGGCAGGCGCAGCTCATTGAGCAGCAACTCGACGCGGGCGGCATCGATTGAGGTCGCTATGCTGGTCATGCTGCTTCTCCCAGATTCGAGCGGGCCGACACGATGCTGACCGAGGCCAACTCATCGTAGACCTCGAGCGACGCCAGCTTGACGGCGACACTCGGGATCGAGGCCGCCTCGGGTCGGAAGCGGTCGCGCAGTGCAGCAAGATCGGGTAACCGTCCGGCATCCAGATCCATCGCGATCACCTCGGCGAGCTCAGCTTCGCAGGCTCGCTCGTGGGCCAGCGCCAGAAGCTCGACCGTCACCTTACAGGCGCGCCGGTCATCACCATGTTCCCGCATGGTCTCGAACAGACGTTTGTAAGCCGTGCGCGGGAAGAGTTGATCGCGATAGACGAGGCTGACGAGCGCCATCGGCTTGCGGCGCAGGGCATGGATGACGTGCCGATAATCGACGACGTGCCCGCCCTGGCTCCCGACACAGGCCGCCCGCGGCGCAGCGTCACGACCGGCGTGACGCCGAGGAAGCATTCGAGCCGGTCGTCGAAGATGCGTACACGCAGGCGATGGCCAATCAATCTTGAAGGCACGGTGTAGAATACGCGCCGCAGGATGAAGCCGCCTGACGACGTCACCGGGATCACCTTCTCCTCGAAGTCGGTCGTGCGGCCTTTCGGCAGTGGCGCCAGTGCTTCCTTCTCGAGCGCGATCCGCTTGGCGAGGTTGGCGTTGCGCCGGCCGACAATCTCGTCGACAAAAGCCCGGTAGGCGTCGAGACTGGCAAAGTCGCGCGTGCCCCGTAGCAACAGCGCATCCGCCAGCGCTCGTTTGAGATGACCGTGCGCACTCTCGATCGAACCGTTCTCGTGTGCGATGCCCGCATTGTTGCGCGTTGGTGCCATGCCGTAGTGGCCCATCAATGCGGCGTAGCGCCGTGTCAGATCCTCGCGCGCGTCGGCCGCCAGATTGCGGAATGCTGCCGACAGGCTGTCGCTGCGATGCTCCCGCGGCACGCCGCCGAGCGCCCACAGGGCGTTCTGCAAGCCCTCTGCCAGGGCGACGAAGCTTTCGCCGCCGAGCACGACATGGGCATGCTCGAAGCCGGAGAACGCCAGCCGGAAGTGATAGAGCCGGTGATCGAGCGCCTCACCCGCGATGACAATGCCGAGCGCGCTCGTATCGGTAAAGTCGGACAGACCCAGACGGCCGGGCTCGTGCTCCTGGCGGAAGATCACGTCCTGTTCGGGGCCATTGAGCGCCCGCCAGGCATTGATGCGTCGCTCCAGCGTGCGTCGGATGTTGGGGTTAAGGTCGGGATGCCGTCGGCGCAGCTCGTCCAGCACGCCGATCACGCGGATGCCGGGCGCAGCCTTCAGGATCGGGACGATCTCGGCGTCCCAATAGGGCACGAGCGGATCGGACCGTCGCCGGCCCCTCGGCACCTTCTTCTGCGATGGCAGGCGCAAATCGTCCTCGATCCGATACGCGCTCGCTTTCGAGAACCCCGCCTTGGCCGCGGCGGCCTCGGGGGACAATGTCAGTCGGTAGTTCATGTACAGCCTCATCTGGTGATCGGTGATGTGAAGGCCAGGCAAGGCGTCGATTCCCTCTTGTCGAGACGAATCAACAGCTTGCACCAGCCGCACCCGGCCGCCAGACGGGTCCGAAAAGCGCGACGCCGATGGGGACGGTCCTTCGGTCGGGCTACGCCCTCCCTTCGGTCCGCCCCCATCGGCGCAGTCTCATCCTGATTGTCGCTAAGGTCTCACCTTGATCGCCGCCGCCCACTCAGCCTACATCGCAGTCGCGTTCTGCACCTTACCGTCTATCATCGAATGCGCATTTGGGGGACGGTTCTAGCTACTTTCCGGCGCAAAATTCGGCGGCCTTGTGAGGCAGCCAGAATCGCTTGGTGTGGCGAAAACTGCAAGGTCGAACGGATTGGCGTTGACTTGAAGCGGCAGCATTGATTCATTCTTATGAATTGAATGATTCGTAAGCGAGCCCTTCAAACGCGTGAGAAGCTTGTCGGCAAGCTGCCGGTCACCGGCGAACTGCTGCGCGGTTCGTTGCTGGAGCGCACCGTTCGTCACAAGAGCGGCTGCCCGAAATGCGCGCGCGGCGAAGGGCACCAGGTGCATGTCCTGACGGTGAGCTATGCGGGTGGACGCGTGCGCCAGTTCAGTGTGCGGCGTGAGCGCGTTGCCGAGGTGCGCCGCTGGCTGGAGAATTACCAGAAGCTGAAAGACGCGATCGAGGCGATCTGCGCGTTCAATCACGACCTGTTGCGCCCTGATGCGGCGGTGCCGCGGGGGAGGAAGAAACGTGATTGAGATGCGCAGAGCGCAACTGAGCTTCGGCGACGGCTTGATCGCCGGGGAAGTGAGCGATCTTCGCGAAGGTTGGATGACCCATGCTGACCGGGTTCTGGCGGATGAACAGATCGTCGGTGCAGTGTACGAGGCGCTGGCGAGACGACATCCCAAGAGCCGCACAAGAGCCGCAGTCGTGGTCGGCTGGGCGCGCCGGCCGAGGTGGTGTTGCGGTTGTTGATCCTCAAGCATGTTCGCAACTGGAGCTATCACGTGC
>NZ_JADPKQ010000402.1:0-3319 GCF_023074015.1 Bradyrhizobium sp. 142 | reverse complement strand
CATGGATGATCTGTTGCGGGAGTTTCTGACGGAGACCAGCGAGAGCCTGGACACCGTGGACAACCAGCTGGTGAAGTTCGAGCAGGAGCCGAACAACGCCAAGATCCTGGATAACATCTTCCGCCTGGTCCACACCATCAAGGGCACCTGCGGCTTCTTGGGCTTGCCGCGTCTGGAAGCGCTGGCGCATGCCGGCGAGACCTTGATGGGCAAGTTCCGCGACGGCATGCCGGTGACGGGGCAGGCGGTGACGGTGATCCTGTCCTCGATCGACCGCATCAAGGAGATTCTGGCCGGGCTGGAGGCGAGCGAAGCCGAGCCCGAGGGCACCGACCGCGACCTGATCGACAAGCTGGAAGCGATGGTCGAGCAGGGCATGGCGGCAATGTCCGGCTCGGCGCAGCCGATGCCGGCGGGGACTGCCGCCGCTGCCGTTGCCGAAGCGCCGCCGCTGGTGCCGGAAGCGCCGGCTGCGGTGGAAGCTGCGCCAGCAAGCCAGGGCGCGCTGATCGACCAGACCCTGGAGCGGCCGCTGCGTCCCGGCGAAGTGTCGCTGGACGAGCTGGAGCGCGCCTTCCGCGAGACCGCGATCGAAGCGCCGGTGCCCGTCGCCAAGGTTGAAGTTGCACCCGAGCCGGCGCCGGCCCCTGCTGCTGCCAAGGAAACTGCCAAGGAAACGGCCAAGCAGCCCGCCAAGGCAACCGCCAAGGAAGCCAACGCGCCCAAGGACAAGCCCGCGGCCAAGAAGTCGATGGCCGACGAGGTGGCCTCCGAGGGCGACCGCATCGCCAACCAGTCGATCCGCGTCAACGTGGATACGCTGGAGCATCTGATGACCATGGTCTCCGAGCTGGTCTTGACCCGCAACCAGCTCCTGGAGATCTCCCGCCGCAACGAGGACACCGAGTTCAAGGTGCCGTTGCAGCGGCTGTCCAACGTCACCGCCGAGCTGCAGGAAGGCGTCATGAAGACGCGGATGCAGCCGATCGGCAATGCCTGGCAGAAGCTGCCCCGCATCGTCCGCGACCTCTCCAGCGAACTCGGCAAGCAGATCGAGCTGGAGATGCACGGCGCCGACACCGAGCTCGACCGCCAGGTGCTCGACCTGATCAAGGACCCGCTCACCCACATGGTGCGCAACTCCGCCGACCATGGCCTGGAGACCCCGGCCGAGCGGCTCGCTGCCGGCAAGGGCGAGCAGGGCACCATCCGGCTGTCCGCCTATCACGAGGGCGGCCACATCATTATCTGCATCGCCGACAACGGCCGCGGCCTCAACACCGACAGGATCAAGGCCAAGGCGATCTCCTCCGGTCTCGTCACCGAGGCTGAGCTCGAGAAGATGAGCGAAGCCCAGATCCACAAGTTCATCTTCGCGCCCGGCTTCTCCACGGCGGCCGCCGTCACCTCGGTGTCGGGCCGCGGCGTCGGCATGGACGTGGTGCGCACCAATATCGACCAGATCGGCGGCACCATCGACATCAAGAGCGTCGCCGGCGAAGGCTCCTCCGTCACCATCAAGATCCCGCTGACCCTGGCGATCGTCTCGGCGCTGATCGTCGAGGCCGCCGGCGACCGGTTTGCCATCCCGCAGCTCGCCGTCGTGGAATTGGTCCGCGCCCGCGCCAACTCAGAACACCGCATCGAGCGCATCAAGGACACCGCGGTCCTGAGATTGCGCAACAAGCTGCTGCCGCTGATCCACCTCAAGAAGCTGCTCAGGATCGACGACGGCGCCGCGTCCGATCCCGAGAACGGCTTTATCGTGGTCACGCAAGTCGGCAGCCAGACCTTCGGCATCGTGGTCGACGGCGTGTTCCACACCGAAGAGATCGTGGTCAAGCCGATGTCGACCAAGCTGCGCCACATCGACATGTTCTCCGGCAACACCATCCTGGGCGATGGCGCCGTGATCATGATCATCGACCCCAACGGCATTGCCAAGGCGCTCGGCGCCGCCGGCGCCTCGGCCCACGACATGGGCGACGAAGCCGCCGGTCATCATTCTTCCTCCGCCGAGCAGACCACCTCGCTATTGGTGTTCCGCGCCGGCTCGTCCCAGCCCAAGGCGGTGCCGCTCGGGCTCGTCACGCGCCTGGAGGAGCTGCCGGCCGACAAGATCGAGTTCAGCAACGGCCGCTACATGGTGCAGTACCGCGAGCAGCTGATGCCGCTGGTGGCGATGGAGAACGTCACCATCGCGTCCCAGGGCGCCCAGCCGATCCTGGTGTTCTCCGACGACGGCCGCTCGATGGGCCTGGTCGTCGACGAGATCATCGACATCGTCGAGGAACGGCTCAACATCGAGGTCGGCGGCTCCTCCAGCGGCATTCTCGGCTCGGCCGTGATCAAGGGCCAGGCCACCGAGGTGATCGACGTCGGCCACTTCCTGCCGATGGCGTTCGCCGACTGGTTCACCCGCAAGGAGATGAAGCCGTCGATGCACGCGCAGTCGGTGCTCTTGGTCGACGACAGCGCCTTCTTCCGCAACATGCTGGCACCGGTGCTGAAAGCCGCCGGCTACCGCGTCCGCACCGCCCCGAACGCGCAGGAGGCGCTGGCCACGCTGCGCTCCGGCCAGAGCTTCGACGTGGTGCTGACCGACATCGAGATGCCCGAGATGAACGGGTTCGAGTTCGCCGAGGTGATCCGCTCCGACAACAATCTGGCCGCGACGCCGATCATCGGTCTCTCCGCACTGGTGTCGCCGGCGGCGATCGAGCGCGGCCGGCAGGCCGGCTTCCACGACTATGTCGCCAAGTTCGACCGTCCCGGCCTGATCGCGGCGCTGAAGGAGCAGACCGCAGGTGCCGCCGGCGCCTCCGAGCTGAGCCGGGCCGCGGCGTAAGGCGGACAGGGAGATACAGCAATGAGCACCACCAAGATCCACTCGAGCGAAGGCGCGATGGTCGAATACGTCACCGCGATGATCGGCGGCCAGCTGTTCGGCCTGCCGATCTCCCGGGTCCAGGACGTGTTCATGCCCGAGCGCGTCACCCGCGTTCCCTTGTCCTCGCGCGAGATCGCCGGCGTGTTGAACCTGCGCGGCCGCATCGTCACCGTGGTCGACATGCGCGCCCGGCTCGGCCTGCCCAAGCCCGAGGACGGCAAGGTGCCGATGGCGGTCGGCGTCGACCTGCGCGGCGAATCCTACGGCCTGCTGATCGACCAGATCGGCGAGGTGCTGCGCCTGTCCGAGGACGGCAAGGAAGACAACCCCGTCAACCTCGATCCCCGCATGGCCAAGCTCGCCGGCGGCGTCCACCGCCTCGACGGACAGCTCATGGTCGTCCTCGACGTCGATCGCGTCCTCGAACTC
>NZ_JADPKQ010000027.1:0-3434 GCF_023074015.1 Bradyrhizobium sp. 142 | reverse complement strand
CACAGCCGTTGCCCGCTGCACGATCTTGTCCTCGAGGGCCGCGATCGCCAGCGGGCGCTGCCGTCCGTCCGGCTTTGGGATGTAGACCCGCCGCGACGGCTGCGGCCGGTACGCTCCCCGGTGGACACGGGCATGCAGATCCTCAAGGTTGGCCTTGAGATCTTGCTCATAGTCCCGCCACGTCACCCCGTTCGCTGCCGCCGTCGCCGACGACACCGCAACACTCACTACCGGGCGCCCGCTACGGCTTACCCGGACCGGACTTCCACCGGTTGGACCGCGCCAGCTTGCCTGGCGCACAAGCAATCCAGAGCCTTTCCACCGTCGGATTCGGGATCGCTTCGCTGTGATCGCAATGACGCAAAAAGTGCACCTTGTTAGCCTTGCACCATGGTTTCCCGCCCATGGGATGGATAGCAAAGCAGCCGCATCGAAGCTTCGTGTGCAGTGGTCACGATGGGTTTTCGCAAGTGCTCTTCCCGCCCTGCGCACTGGTCCATGCCTCAGAGCAAGTTGATCGCCAACGCTCGGACGATGATCTCGTCCCTGCTGGATGACGTGCTCCAAATGGCGCCCGTAGCTTGCCCACCAGGATTCATCCAGGGGTTCGGTCATGACTTCGAACACGACGATCTCGCTGCGGACCGTCTTGGCCCCGTCTTTGATCGTGCCCTGTGCGGGAGATCGGGTGAAGGCCGTCAGTCCGCCGAACCGCTCGGTCAGATTGTCCCGAACAGCCGCGAATTGTTCGGCAGCGAAGGGGCGCCCCTTATTGTCATTCAAGGGAAAGAAGTATCTCGATCAGGTGCATTGCAGACATCTTGGCTCAGAACCGCAGCATCCCGAGCATGAAAAGCAGCGCAACCGTAACGAACGCGGAGATCAGCAGGGAGCCAAAACAGCCCAAGCGGTTTGAGAAGAAGAAAAACATGTTCGGTCCGCCGCGAAGTTCCGATGCTAACCAGCCGATTCCAGGAGCGCTCGCCAACACCAGCCGGGCGCTGCTCTGTCACTCGACAACACGTGTACCGATGAGTTGCAGCGAGGACTGGTGTTCGAAGCCGCGTCCGGCGTGCAGGGATTGTCCGATCCCGGTCGGCGACGTCTGAGCGCCGGAGTTCATGTTCGGCCTGTGCTCCATCATCGAATTGCCCGAATGCGGATCGTGGATCAGCCGCCAGGCGTCGCCATTGGCGCTTCCCTAAAGAACTCTCCCGGCTATGCCGTTCAACAAGTTTGACCTGGTCGTGTTCCTCACAGGCGGGAGGTTAAGAACGTTTTGGGGCGAGAGGTTAAGGCACCCACGTGACGCGGGACCTGCCGCAGGTCGCAACTTCGTCTTTGCGCTGTGTGCTTCAGGTCACAGCAGAATCAGGTGCCTTCGCCTAGAAGGACCGGGCATGGCCGCAAACAAGGTAACGGCGGTACGCACGAGGCTGCGGAGGCGATCAACAGCTACCGACTTCTGAAGCCGCCAGGGTGAAGAACTCGGCGGCTTCTTCTCTGCCGCAGTAAGTGAGCCGCCGAGCCGCCCGCTTCCGTCTTGCTCCACCAGCTTGCCGCGCCGCATCATGCGATGAAGCTTTCGCTTCAGCTGCTCCGCAAAGCTTCTAAATCGCTGGACGGTGGTTTCGTCTTTGATAAGCGCCGCTGCCCGCGTGGCGAGTTCAATTGGTGCCCATCTTGTTTTGCGTGTCCACCGCCTGCAGTTTACAGGAAGCTACGTATCACTCTTCGGAGTCCACCTAGTCTAGTGCCAGGTGGTGTCCGCTTCGACGATCACAGCTCTAACTTCCGGATCTTCGCTCGTGTTGCAGGTGCAAGGCATCCCCTCGCCGCAGCGGCAGCCGCCTGGCTCTTCGCTCCAGGGCCGGAGCGGATGATTTGCGCAGACCCATCCCAGACCATCGCAGAATAGGCACTTCTTCTCGGTCACAGCGTGTCCGGCGTGCGCGTGGGGTTGGACTTGTCCTCGTTGCGCAGCTCCTGCTCGGCCGCGCGCCAAAACTCCTGCTCGCGGCCTTCCGGCTTGCCGGCTTGCTCCCACAGCCGGTGCGCGCGTTCTCGGATTTGCTGCTCGGTCGGTTCGGGCATTGCATCTCCTGCCGGGAAGCACGGCCCCACCTGGGGGGTATGGGGGGCTTGGAGGCGGGGCCGTGCAGGCCAGCCATCGGGCGGCGAGGCTGACCCGGGGATTCAAGCTTTGATCCGGCGCGAGAGTTCCTAATTTGCGCGAGCCGGGGCCACTCGGCGCGGCCGGTGCCGGGCCTCGATTGGGAGATGCTGCTTGAGATACGGCAGGACCCTCGGCCCTTGCTGTTTCACCGTCCTATGCCGGCCGCGCGACAGGCGATGGACGCAGGCCACGTGCGTGCCTGAGCCGGGCCTTCAGAGCTGGTGGATGTGCGGATCAGTGCTTTGAAAGATTGGTAGCGGGAGAGCGCTACCTACGTTCCCCCCGACCAGATTTGCCCGAGTTTTTGGTGTCTTCCGTGGCCTAGTCTGCGGGGTCGCTTTGAGCATCCTCGGCCGGTCAGTTCGGTCACAGTCCCGAGGACTAGGCAGGGGCGACTTCCTCGGTCAGTTCGCCGTCCGCCGGACCGCTTGCCACAAGCGATGGGAACGCATCGTTTCCGACAAAACCCGCCTTGAAGGCCGCCGCGATGTTGAGGATAGCGGTGCGGGCATGACCGGGAGCCCATCGCCTCGTGTGCCCGGGAGGAAGGGGGGTCGAGAATGCAAGTTGCTGCTTGACCGCATTGATCGATGTGGCGCCGACCAGTTCGGCGAAGCGCTCGCAAAAGGCGTCAAACTGGTCGTCGAGCCCGCGCCCCGGGCGATCCCATGCTTCCCATTCCTCATGAGAACCAAACCTGGCGACCAGCATCGAGTAGAACAGGTCGCGGACCTCGAAAGTCCATTTCTCATTCCGACTCATCCATTATCTCCACCTAAAAGTTAAGAAGTAAGGTCGGTTGAGGGGACGGCCATAGCCTCTGGAAAAACCCTCGCTTCGGCGAGATTTTTGGTCAGGTAATGGTGATCGTCACGCTCACGCGGCGGGGGGCACCTTGCACCCGACAGCAACGATCGTTTTCAGGCGATTGATCGCATCGTTGATGGTCTCGTCGTCCGCGTTATTCGCTGTATCGTCCGCCGAAACCTCGACGTCAGTTCCGTGCAGGAGTTGATCCGTTGTCCACTGGAGTGCCTTAGCCACCGCCGCCGCATTTTCGGCGGTGGGGCGAGCCTGGGGAAGTCTGCGGTAGGCGCGAACTGTGTCCTTGCTCAGGTTGGTCATGTGGGCGACCTCTTGGTCGTCGAGGTTTAGCTCCTCGTATTGCCTCATCTGAGGATGTTACTTTCGCTTGACGGATGTAGCTCCGACTGTCGGCCGGTCCGAGGTTGCGTCATTGCTCGCAGTCCCGGGATCA
>NZ_JADPKQ010000222.1:0-70232 GCF_023074015.1 Bradyrhizobium sp. 142 | reverse complement strand
TCATCCTGAGGTGCGCGCTCTGCGGCGCATCGCGCTGCAGAACAAGCCTCGAAGGGCGACGGCCCGGCTGCATAGGGGCCGCTCATCCTTCGAGGCTCCTCGTGCGGCGCTTCGCACCGCACGCCTCGCGCCTCAGGATGACGGGATTGATATCTCTTGCTGTGGTCGCAATGACGATGTGGAGAGAGCGCGCCTCACTCCTCCCGGACGCAGTGTAGCGCTCCTTCAGCGGTGCGCTGCAGAGCCGGGCCCATCTCGGCGCTGCATATAGTGTTGCCCATCTGGGTCCCGCCGCAACGCTGAAGAGCGTTGCGGCGCGTCCAGGATACGAGAGCAGGCGGCGGGGCGCGGATGCCGGGAAAGCCCACTACAACCGAAGGCAACGGTGACGACTCAGTTCCGGTGCACTCCGCCCTCGAGACAAAAGAGGGCGCGCTGAGTCTGCCTCGAAATCTGAAGTTGTGGATGGCTCTCCCATAGAGGGTATCATGGTAAGGCCATCCGTGTCCTTTGAGCCACGATTGTGCCGTCAATGCAACAGTCAGCCGCGATCTAACCCTCTCTTCGCATCGGCGCCGCTATTTAGCCACACCCGAACATGAATAAAATCATTCGAATGCTTAATCGGCAGCGGCGCTCCTTGAAAGGCGACGAGAAATCCCAAGGTCGATTCAAATCTTGGGTCTGATTTTTCGGGTCTGAAAGGGTTGGCTGGGGAAACTGGTTTGCGATGGACGCGAAGAGCAACATCAAGCAGAGGCTGCCGAGCCGTCACGTGACGGAAGGCCCTACGCGCGCGCCCCATCGCTCCTACCTCTACGCCATGGGTCTGACCACCGAGCAGATCCACCAGCCCTTTGTGGGCGTCGCCTCCTGCTGGAACGAGGCCGCCCCCTGCAACATCGCGTTGATGCGCCAGGCGCAGGCGGTGAAGAAGGGCGTCGCGTCGGCCGGCGGGACCCCGCGTGAGTTCTGCACCATCACCGTCACCGACGGCATCGCCATGGGCCATGACGGCATGCGCTCCTCGCTGCCGTCACGTGAATGTATCGCCGACTCGGTCGAGCTGACGATCCGTGGCCATGCCTACGATGCGCTGGTGGGTCTTGCCGGCTGCGACAAGTCGCTGCCGGGCATGATGATGGCGATGGTCCGCCTCAACGTGCCCTCGATCTTCATCTACGGCGGCTCGATCCTGCCCGGCAATTTCCGCGGGCAGCAGGTCACCGTGCAGGACATGTTCGAGGCCGTCGGTAAGCATTCGGTCGGCGCCATGTCGGACGAGGATCTCGACGAGATCGAGCGCGTGGCGTGCCCATCGGCCGGTGCCTGCGGCGCGCAGTTTACTGCCAACACCATGGCAACCGTGTCCGAGGCGATCGGGCTCGCACTGCCGTACTCGGCCGGCGCGCCCGCACCTTACGAAATCCGCGATGCGTTCTGCATGACCGCAGGCGAGAAGGTGATGGACCTGATCGCCGCCAATATCAGGCCGCGCGACATCGTCACCCGCAAGGCATTGGAGAACGCGGCCGCCGTGGTTGCGGCCTCCGGCGGCTCGACCAATGCTGCGCTGCACCTACCGGCGATCGCGCATGAGGCCGGAATAAAATTCGACTTATTTGACGTCGCCGAAATCTTCAAAAAGACACCGTATGTCGCCGATTTGAAGCCAGGTGGCCGTTATGTCGCCAAAGACATGTTTGAAGTTGGCGGCATACCGCTTCTGATGAAGACGCTGCTCGACAACGGATTTCTCCACGGTGACTGCCTCACCGTCACCGGTCGAACGATCGCCGAAAACCTCAAGAGCGTGAAATGGAATCCGCACCAAGACGTGGTGCACCCGGCAGACAAGCCCATCACCGTCACCGGCGGCGTGGTCGGTCTGAAGGGCAATTTGGCGCCAGAAGGTGCGATCGTGAAAGTCGCGGGAATGTCCAACCTGAGGTTCACCGGTCCAGCGCGTTGCTTCGATCGGGAGGAGGATGCCTTCGAGGCCGTCCAGAACCGCACTTACCGCGAAGGCGAAGTCATCGTGATCCGCTACGAGGGGCCCAAGGGCGGCCCCGGCATGCGGGAAATGCTCCAGACCACCGCGGCGCTGACCGGCCAGGGCATGGGCGGCAAGATCGCGCTTATCACTGACGGCCGCTTCTCCGGCGCCACCCGCGGCTTCTGCATCGGTCATGTCGGGCCCGAGGCCGCTGTCGGGGGGCCGATCGGACTGTTGCAGGATGGTGACATCATCGAGATCGACGCGGTCGCCGGCACCCTTGACGTAAAATTGAGCGACGACGAGCTCGCCCAGCGCAAGACCAAATGGCGCGCTCGCGCGACTAACCATACGTCGGGCGCGCTGTGGAAATATGCTCAGCAGGTTGGGCCGGCGATCAATGGGGCGGTAACCCACCCCGGCGGCGCGTACGAGAAGCAGTGTTATGCGGACATCTAGGCGTACCATCGTTGCGTTTGTGTTGGGGGCTGCTGCGCTGGCCGCGCCGGCGCTCGCCTTCGACGGTGCGCCCGTCAACCAGAAGGATGCGGCTATCCCGGTGGTCACCACCTTGCCCGGCGTCGCAGGCAAGGTGCGCAACGTGCCGCCGGCCGTGGCCAGCCAGGAAATCTCGCTCAGCGCCCTGCAATATGCCGCCGAGGGCGGTCATCCGATCGCGCAGTGGAAGCTCGGCCGCATGTATGCCAATGGCGACGGTGTCGCCCAGGACGATGTGCGCGCATTCGAATATTTCAGCCGGATCGCGAACGCGCATGCCGAGGACAGCCCGTCGACGCCGCAGGCGCAGATCGTGGCCAACGCCTTCGTCGCGCTCGGCCGCTACTATCTCAGCGGCATCCCGAATTCGAAGGTCAAGTCGGATCCGGACCGGGCGCGGGAGATGTTCTCGTACGCGGCGTCCTATTTCGGCAATGCGGATGCTCAGTACGATCTCGCCCGGCTCTACTTGAAGACGCCGGACGCCTCGCGCGAGGACTTCCGCTACGGCGCGCGCTGGCTCGGCCTGGCCGCGCAGAAGGGCCAGCACGAGGCCCAGGCGCTGCTTGGCCAAATGCTGTTCAACGGCGACCGCCTGCCGCGGCAGGCCGCGCGCGGCCTGATGTGGCTGACCCTGGCGCGTGACAGCGCCGGCACCGAGGAAGTCTGGATCAAGGAAAGCTACAACCGCGCTTTCGCCAAGGCCTCCGACGACGACCGCGCCATGTGCCTGCAAATGCTGGAACAGTGGGTGCAAGGCCGCCACGAGTGAGCCTGCAGAGGCGGCGTTACGCCGCCTCCAAATCCAGATCCGCCCATACCGGCACGTGGTCCGACGGCTTCTCCCAGCCGCGCACATAGCTGTCGATGCCGACATTGGCGAGCCGGTCGCTGGCCTGCGGCGACATCAGAAGATGATCGATCCGCAGGCCCTGGTTCTTCTGCCAAGCGCCGGCCTGATAGTCCCAGAAGGTGTAGAGTCCGGGCTCGTCGGTGACCGTCCGCAGCGCGTCGGTCAGGCCGAGGCCGAGCAGGGACTGAAAGCTCTCCCGCGTCTCGGCCTTGAACAGGGCGTCCCCGGTCCAGGCGGCAGGATTGTGCACGTCGCGGGCGGCGGGGATGACGTTGAAGTCGCCAGCGAGGATCAGCGGGTCCTCGGCCTTAAGCCGCTCCTTCGAATACTCAAGAAGCCTCGACATCCATTTGAGTTTGTAGGGATATTTCTCGGTCCCAACTGGATTGCCGTTGGGCAGGTAGAGGCAGGCGATGCGCAGCACGCCGCGCTTGAGCGTCACCACGCCCTCGAGGAAGCGGGCATGCGCATCCTCGTCATCGCCGGCAAGCCCCGACTTGGTCTCGTCGAATGGCAGTTTCGACAGCAAGGCGACGCCGTTGAAGGTCTTCTGGCCGTGGGTGACGACGTTGTAGCCCATGGCCTCGATCTCCAGCCGTGGGAAGGCCTCATCGACGCATTTGATCTCCTGGAGGCAGACGATGTCCGGCTGGCACTCCCGGAGCCAAGTGAGGAGATGCTCGATCCGCTGCCGGACCGAGTTCACGTTCCAGGTGGCTACTCTGATTGGCATTGCGGGGAGCTCCAGGCGGGGCCCCGTTAGAACAAACTGCAAACGCGCCCGTCAAGGACGGCGCAAAATCTCCCACAAAATTAACCCGGCCTAAGCAGGCCGCGGGCCATTAATGCCGAAAAGGTTCCTCGGATGGGATGGCCGGACAAATCCATAAAGCGAAATGAACCGCGTGACGGCCTGATCGGCGCGTTCCTGTATTGGCTCGGCGGCTTCGAGATCGAGGACGGCCTGACCGCCAATCTCAGCGAGCGCGAGATGCGCCGGATCCGCGCCAAGCAGATCGACGCTGTGACGCGGCTGATCCCGGTGACGATGGCCGTCACCATGCTCAATGTCGCCATCGTGCTGATCCTGTTCTGGGGCAGGGGCTGGAACGACTTCCTCGCGATCTGGGGCCTGACGCTCGCCACCACGGCTTCGCTCGCCGTTCGCGCCTGGCGACGTTCCCACCAAAATCCGCCCCAGGAAGCAACAGTGCGCGCCGCGCGGCAGATGATGCGGCAGGCATTTTTCCTCGCGGCGATCTGGGGCACGCTGCCGCTGGCACTGTTCAGCCGCATCGAGCCGACCAGCCAGCTCATTCTGGCCTGCCTGATGGTCGGCATGATGTCCGGCGGCGCCTTCACGCTGTCGACCTTCCCGCGCGCCGGTCTCGTCTATCTCGCCACCATGACGGTTGCCTGCGCCAGCGCGCTGCTGCTGTGCGGCGCCGGGCCGTACCTGATGACCTCGGTGTTCCTGCTGCTGTTCGCGTTCTTCATGGCGGGCAACATTGTCTCCCAAGGCAATCTGTTCGTCGGCAATCTCAAGGCCCAGCTCGAGCTCGAACGGCAGACCGAGATCATCTCGCTGCTGCTGAAGGATTTCCAGGAGAATGCCAGCGACTGGCTATGGCAGACCGACGCCGAGGGGCATCTGGTCGACGTGCCCGAGCGCTTCGCCGCGGTCGCGCAGCTGCCGCTTCCGCTCCTGAAGGGATCGCATTTCGCCGACGTGCTCGACATGCTCTGCCCCGAGGACAAGACGGCGGCCTGCAACATCGTCGGCCTGATGGAGCATGCCGAACCGCTGCACGAGATGAGTATCAAGGTCGTCGCCGGCGGCGAGGCGCGGCTGTGGTCGCTGACGGGCAAGCCGGCCTACGACCGCGACGGCCAATTCCTCGGCTATCGCGGCTTCGGGCGCGACGTGACCGAGCGCTGGCGCGCGGAAAAGGCTGAGGCCGAGAACCGGGCCAAGTCCGACTTCCTGGCTGTGATGAGCCACGAGATCCGCACCCCCATGAACGGCGTGCTCGGGCTTGCCAGCATGCTGCTTGAGACCAAGCTCGATCCGGAACAGCGCGAGGCCGTCACCACGATCGGCGAATCCGGCGACAATCTTCAGCGCATCCTCAACGACATTCTCGATCTCTCCAAGCTCGAAGCCGGACGTTTCCAGTTCGAGGTGATCGACTTCGCGCCGCAAGCGCTGGTCGAGACGGTCGCGGCCGTGGTGCGCGCAGGCGCCAGGAGCAAGGGGCTCGAGGTCAAGGTCGAACTCGACCCGAACCTGCCGCCGACGCTGCGCGGCGACGTTGCGCGTATCCGCCAGGTGCTGCTCAACCTCGCGTCCAATGCGGTGAAATTTACCGATGCCGGCGAGGTGACGATCTCGGCGACCTGCCAGGCGCGCCGCGATCTGCTTACGACCGTTGAATGGAGCGTGAGCGACAGCGGTATCGGCATCGCACCCGAGAAGGTCGGGCAGCTCTTCTCTGACTTCGCCCAGGCCGATGCCTCGATCAGCCGCCGTTTCGGCGGTACCGGGCTTGGCCTCGCGATCTCGCGGCGCATCATCGAGCAGATGGGCGGCACCATCGGCGTCACCTCGACGCCGGGCGAGGGCTCGACCTTCCGCTTCACGCTGGTGCTGCCCTGGAGCCAGGCGCAGGCATCCGACCAGACTACAGACCGCGACGAAGCCGACGATCTCAAGGCCCGCATCGCCGCGCTTGACCGGCCGCTGAAGGTGCTGGTCGCGGAGGACGATGCCGTCAACCGCATGGTCGTGAGCAAGATGTTAGGTGCCTTCGAGGTCGAGCTGCGCGTCGTGAGCGACGGCGTCGAGGCGGTCGAGGCGGCCTCCGAGGGTGACTACGACGTCGTGCTGATGGACGTGCGCATGCCCGACATGGATGGCCTTGCCGCGACCCGGGCAATCCGCGCGAAAGGCGCGCGCTTCGCGGAATTACCGATCGTCGCACTGACCGCCAATGCCTTCCCGGAAGACGTCAGGATCTGCCGCGAGGCCGGCATGTCGGACTTCCTGGCAAAGCCGCTACGCAAGCCCGCGCTGGTGACGGCATTGCTGCGCGCACTGAACCGTGACGCGTGGGACGACGCGCCCCTTCAGCCGAACGTGATGCCGGCCGAGGTAGAATGGACGGACGAGGAAAGGCAGATGACCGGCGCGTAGATGGTGCAGGTCAGATCGAGAAGCTGGTCCCGCAGCCGCAGGACGCCGTCGCGTTGGGATTGTTGACGCGGAACGACGCCCCGATCAGATCGTCGACGAAATCGACCTGCGATCCTGCCAGGAACGGCTGCGAGGCGGAATCGACCAGCACCACCGCATTGTTCTGCTCGATCACAAGGTCGTCGTCGGTGCGGGCGCGGTCGATATCGAACTTGTACTGAAACCCCGAGCAGCCGCCGCCTTCGACCGAGATCCGCAGCATCGCGCCAGAACCTTCGCCCTTGAGAATCTCCCCAATCCGGCGTGCGGCCCGGTCACTGATGGTCACGGCAGTCGTCATCGTTCGTCTCCGATAGTCCCGCGGTCACACCCAGATCACTTGCCAATTCATTTGGTGTCCCGCGCCCGACATAGTTAAGTGCCACCATACGCAGAATCAAATGGATAGGGACTAAATTCGCCGTGACGGTCGGAATGGCTGCCCCCCGTGCGCCCTATGCCTGCGACCCCGACCGCAGCCGTGGCCGGCTGGTCGCGGAGCCGCCGAGCCAGACCCGCAGCCCGTTCCGACGGGATTGCGACCGGGTGATCCATTCCACTGCGTTCCGCCGCCTCAAATACAAGACCCAGGTGTTCGTGTTCCACGAGGGCGACCACTATCGCACCCGGCTGACCCATTCGCTGGAGGTGGCGCAGATCGCCCGCGCGCTGGCCCGGCAGATCGGGCTCGACGAGGACCTCACGGAAACGCTGGCACTCGCCCACGATCTCGGCCATCCGCCTTTCGGCCACGCCGGCGAGCGGGCGCTGGACGCTTGTCTGGCGGATTTCGGCGGCTTCGACCACAACGCCCAGACCCTGCGCGTCGTCGCCGCGCTGGAACACCGCTACCCTGAGTTCGACGGATTGAACCTGACCTGGGAATCACTGGAAGGCATCGTCAAGCATAACGGACCGCTCACCGACCGCAGCGGTGCGCCGGTCGGGCGCTATCGCGAGCACGGCATCCCCATCGGCATTGCCGACTTCATCAACATCTACGATCTCGAATTGTGGAGCTTCGCCTCGCTGGAGGCGCAGGTTGCTGCCATCGCTGACGATATCGCCTATGATGCCCACGACATCGACGACGGCCTGCGCGCTGGCCTGTTCCACCTCGAAGATCTCAAGGTGATGCCGCTGACCGCGGAAATCATTGCGGAGACATCAGCGCATTATCCCGATCTCGAAGACGTCAGGCGTGGCGCCGAGCTGGTGCGCGAGCTGATCTCGCACCTGATCGGCGCGGTGTTTGCGGAGGCGCAGAACAACCTCGCCGCCGCGAAACCGCAATCGGCCCAGGATGTGCGGCAGCAGAGCCGGCCGCTGGTCTCGTTCCCCGCTGCAGTTGCCGAGGAGGAGGCCGCCATCAAGGCCTTTCTCTATCAGCACATGTACCGCCACGAGCGAGTGATGCGGGTAATGGGGGAGGCGGAGCAGATCCTGTTCGATCTGTTCGCCAAATACCTGAAATCGCCGGACGAGCTGCCGCCGGAATGGCTGGTAGGGGCGGACAGCGACAACGAGGGCGACCGGGCCCGCCGGATCGGCAATTTCATTGCCGGAATGACCGACCGTTTCGCCCTGACCGAGCACCAGCGGCTCTTTGACTCGACCCCGGATTTGCGTTAGGCGGCGGCCATGCCCGACACATCCTCATCGCTCTCATCGCTGCATCTGTTCGCCGACGTGCTCGCGCGCGTGCAGGCCGTCTGCCGCGTACTCGCGGCGGAGTCCGGCTGGCCCGAGGGCATCGATTTGTCGCGCGTGGTGGTCGAACCGCCGCGCGATCCCTCCCATGGCGACATGGCAACCAACGCCGCCATGGTGCTTGCGAAAGAGGCAAAGGCCAAACCGCGCGACCTCGCCGAGCAGATCGCCGAGCGGCTGCGCGCCGACACGCTGATCGCAAAGGTCGACGTCGCCGGTCCCGGCTTCATCAACCTGACGCTGAAGCCCGCCGCCTGGGCGGAGGCACTGCGGACGGTGCTGCGCGAGGGGGCCGATTACGGCCGCGTCCGCGGCGGCTCCAAGGTCAATGTCGAATTCGTCTCGGCCAATCCGACCGGGCCGATGCATGTCGGCCACTGCCGTGGCGCCGTGTTCGGCGACGCACTGGCGAGCCTTCTCCAGTTCGCCGGCCATGACGTGGCGCGCGAATATTACATCAACGATGCCGGTGCTCAGGTCGACGTGCTCGCACGCTCCGCCTTCCTGAGGTACCGCGAGGCGCTCGGCGAGAATATCGGCGCCATTCCGGACGGGCTCTATCCCGGTGATTACCTGAAGCCGGTCGGCGCGGTGCTGGCGAAGGAGCACGGCGACAAGCTGCTCGCGATGAGCGAAGCCGAGTGGCTGCCGACCGTGCGCGCCAAGGCGATCGCCATGATGATGGACGAGATCAAGGACGACCTCGCCGCTCTCAACATCCGCCACGACGTGTTCTTCTCGGAGCGCTCGCTGATCGAGAGCGGCAACAACAAGGTTGCCGAAACCATCGACTTCCTCCGCGCCAAGGGCGACATCTACGAGGGCCGCCTGCCGCCGCCGAAGGGCGCGCCAGTCGAGGACTGGGAAGACCGCGAGCAGCTCCTGTTCAAGGCGACCGCCTACGGCGACGATGTCGATCGTCCACTGATCAAGTCCGACAATTCCTACACCTACTTCGCCTCCGACATCGCCTACCACAAGAACAAGTTCGACCGCGGCTTCGCGGAGATGATCGACGTCTGGGGCGCCGATCATGGCGGCTACATCAAGCGCATGCAGGCGGCGGTGAAGGCGACGACCTCCGGAATGGGCGCGCTCGACGTCAAGATTGTCCAGCTCGTGAAGCTCCTGCGCAACGGCGAGCCGGTGAAAATGTCCAAGCGGAGCGGGGACTTCGTCACCTTGCGTGAGGTCGTGGATGAGGTCGGCCAGGACGCCGTCCGCTTCATGATGCTCTACCGCAAGAACGACGCGGTGCTGGATTTCGACCTCGCCAAGGTCATGGAACAGTCGCGCGACAACCCGGTCTTCTACGTGCAGTACGGCCACGCCCGCGGCCACTCGATCTTCCGCAACGCGCGCGCCGAGGTGTTCCCGGAACTTCCCGAGGACACCAGCCAGCGCGTCGCTTGGCTCGGTGAGTCGGCGGTGGAACGGCTGTCGGACCCGGTCGAGCTAGATCTTCTTAAGCGGCTCGCAATTTTTCCGCGGACGCTGGAAGCCGCCGCTGCGGCCCACGAGCCGCACCGAATTGCCTTCTATCTCTATGAGTTAGCCAGCGAATTTCATGCACTTTGGACGAAGGGGCGCGATTTGCCCTATTTACGCTTCATTATCAATAATGATGCAGATCTAACGAAGGCGCGGCTGGCCATGGTCCAGGGCGTCGTCTCGGTCCTGGCATCGGGCCTCGCCATCCTCGGCGTCCATGCCCCGGACGAGATGCGGTAGTTTGGGGCGAACTACTTAAGGGGAATTTTTGGGGGTACCGGCAGAAGCCGGATCGCTTAAAGTTGGTTGAAAGCCTTGTGGGTCGAAGGCTGCGCCTTGGTCGAGGGGCGCGCGGCTTTCCCGAAGGGACGCATCATCACGATGGCCGATCGATATCAGGACAGACAGTTTCCCTCCGACGACTATGGTCGCGGTGGCGGCCAGCATGGGAGGACAGAGAGCGATCCCTTGGCTGAGCTCGCTCGTCTGATCGGGCAGACCGATCCATTCGCGGCGCAGGGTCGCCCCAGTGCGAAGCCGCCTGCACCCGCACAGAGCTATCAGGACGGTGAAGATCCGCAGAACGGCTATCAGCAAGACTATGCCGAGCCGGCCACGTCGCCTCCGCCCGGGCCGCCGTCATGGATGCGCCGCGCCAACGTGCAGCCGGCGCCGGCACCCGAGCCCGACGATCCCGTCTCCATGAACCCGGTTCATCCGTTGCATCGCTATTCGGCCAAGCCCGCCGCCCCCGAGCCTGATTTTCATCAGCCGCAGGCGTACCAGGATCACGGTTACCAAGATCAGGCTTATCAAGACCAGGCCTATCAAAATCAGACCTATCAAGATCAGGCGCATCACGCTCAAGCCTACCAGGAGCCGGCCTATCAGGAGCCGCACCAGCAGCCCGATCCGTCGCGCTACGACGATGCGCTGTACGGCCGGCTCGAGGCAGGCGAGCAGGAGTATCAACGCGATCCGGCCTATCCGGACGATCCCTACGCATTCCAGAGCGACTATCCCGAAGCCGATCTCGACGAGCCCAGGAAGTCGCGCGGCGGCATGATGACAGTCGCGGCGATCCTGGCGCTTGCCGTGGTCGGGACCGGCGCCGCCTTCGCCTACAAGACCTATATGGGCTCACCCCGCAGCGGCGAGCCGCCGATCATCAAGGCCGACAACACGCCGACCAAGGTCGTGCCGGCGCCGTCGGACTCTTCAGCGAAGGTGCCCGACCGCATGGTCAGCGGCGATGGCTCCGAGAAGATCGTGCCGCGCGAGGAGGCGCCCGTCGACGTCAACGCCAAGGCGGGCGGTCCGCGCGTCGTGTTTCCGCCGCTGAATCAGAATGCGAACCCGCCGCCGGTCGCGAGTGTTTCGCCGTCCACGATCCTGCCGAGCGCGGGGCCGACCGCGAGCAACGGCACGCTGCCGAACAATGCACCGCGGTCGATCAGGACGGTCGCAGTGAAGGGCGATCAAACCGACAGCACGGCGTCACAAGCCGCGGCAGCTGCCAAGCCAGCAGCTGCGCCGAAGCCTATTGCTGCACCAGCCGCGCCGCGCAGCCCGCCGACCTCGGCCAATGCCAGCGCCAATCAGCCGCTCTCGCTAGCGCCGCAATCGGCCCCGGCATCAGAGCCGCCGCAGCGAATGGCTGCGACCAATCCGACGCAGATCGCGCCCGCGAGCAGTGGCGGTGGCGGCGGCTATGTCGTGCAGGTCTCGTCGCAGCAGAGCGAGGACAGCGCCGCAGCATCCTACCGCGTGCTCCAGAGCAAGTACGGCAGCGTGCTGGGATCCCGCGCGCCCGTGATCAAGCGGGTCGATCTCACCGACAAGGGCAAGGGAATCGTCTACCGGGCCTTCGCTGGGCCTTACGGTTCGGCCGAAGAGGCGACGCAGGCCTGCAACAATTTGAAGTCCGCAGGCTTATCTGCTTGCTTCATCCAGAGGAATTAACGGCGGTTTCCTTGACCCTCACACAGGGCAGGGTTAATCGCCCCTTATGACCACGCGGGCTTTCATTACCGGCGTATCCGGAACGGAACTGACCGCCGCCGAGCGGGAGTTTATCCGCGACGAGCGCCCGTGGGGCTTTATCCTTTTCAAGCGCAACATCGAGACTCCGGCTCAAGTTACGGCGTTGGTTGCGGAAATGCGGGACGCTGGAGGCGTTGCCGACGCCCCGGTCCTGATCGACCAGGAAGGTGGACGGGTGCAGCGGCTGGGGCCGCCGCACTGGCCGGTCTATCCGCCGGGCGCCGTTTTCGCGAAATTATACGACACTGATTCGGCTCTCGGGCTGACTGCAGCGCGCCTCAGCGCCCGGCTGATCGCGGCCGATCTCGCCGATCTCGGCATTACCGTGGACTGCCTGCCGCTGGCGGACGTGCCGGTTCCGGGGGCCGATGCCGTGATCGGCAATCGCGCCTATGGCACCGAGCCGGGCAAGGTCGCGGCGATCGCTCGCGCGGTCACAGACGGCTTGGAGCAGGGCGGCGTGCTGCCGGTTCTCAAACACATTCCCGGCCACGGACGTGCGACCGCCGACACCCATTTCAAATTGCCGACCGTTGATACACCGAGGGACGAGCTGGAACGGACCGATTTCGCTGCATTCAAGCCACTCGCGGACCTTCCGATGGCCATGACTGCACATGTTGTGTTTAGCGCCATCGACCCCGCCCATCCGGCGACGACTTCTGCGACAATGATCGCTCACGTGATTCGCGGCGTAATCGGGTTCCAGGGTTTGTTAATGAGTGATGACGTGTCGATGAACGCGTTGGCGGGAAGCCTTGCCGAACGCACCCGCGCGATCTTCGTGGCCGGCTGCGACATGGCACTGCACTGCAACGGCAACATCGAGGAAATGCGCGACGTCGCCGCCCAGACGCCGGAATTGTCGGGCAGAGCGCTGGAGCGGGCGAAAGCCGCGCTTGCGGCGCGCAAGGCGCCGCAACCGTTCGATCGCGCGGCCGCACGCGCCGAATTGGACGCATTGATCGCACGGGCAAACACGGCAACCGCATGAGCGCAGAAATTCTATCATTCGAAACCGGGCGACCCGCAGAGCTCGCCGAGGGTGAGCCGGCGTTGGTTGTCGACGTCGAGGGCTATGAAGGCCCGCTCGACCTGCTGCTCGCGCTGGCGCGGCAGCAGAAGGTCGATCTGTCCAAGATTTCGATCCTGGCGCTGGCCGACCAGTACCTTCACTTCATCGAAGCCGCGCGAAAGATCCGGCTGGAGCTTGCCGCCGACTATCTCGTGATGGCGGCCTGGCTCGCCTTCCTGAAATCGCGCCTGCTGCTGCCGGAACCGCCATCGGCGGAGGGGCCGAGCGCGGAAGAAATGGCGACCGCGCTCGCCAATCGGCTGCGCCGGCTGGAAGCTATTCGCGAAGCCGCCAACCGGCTGATGAACAGGCAGCAATTGCTGCGCGACATCTTTCCGCGCGGCGAGCCGGAGCAGATCGCCGAGATCAGGCATCCGAAGTACACGGCGACGCTCTACGACCTGCTCACTGCCTATGCTTCGCAGCGCCAGTCGCGCGTGCTGGCAAGCGTGCATCTGGCCAAGCGCACGGTGTGGTCGCTCGCCGAGGCGCGCGCCACGCTGGAGCGGCTGGTCGGCAGCATCAGCGAACAGGATGACTGGGGCGTTCTCGACGACTTTCTGCTCCGGCACGTCGCTGATCCGACGCAGCGCGCGACGGTGCTCGCCTCGAGCTTCGCCGCCGCGCTCGAGTTGGTACGGGAAGGGGCGTTGGAGCTGAATCAGAAAGAGGCGTTTGCGCCCATCTATTTCCGAAAAGGGCGCCATCAACCGGTCCCGGAAGCAACTCCTGCGCCTGATGCGCCGGTCGGTTAAGTGCAAGAAGGAGAAGCTGCCATGGCAAGCCTGGCTGAAGTGCGGGTAGACGAGGCCGAGCCGATGGAGAACGAATCCCAGGCGCGTCCCGAGGAGTTGCGGCTGCTCGAAGCGCTGCTGTTTGCTTCGAGTGAACCGCTGGATACCGCGACGCTGGCCAAGCGCATGCCGGAAGGCGTCGACGTCAAGGCTGCGCTCGCGCAGTTGCAGGCCGAATATGCCACGCGCGGCGTCAACCTCGTGCGTGTCGCCAACAAATGGACGTTCCGCACCGCCGGCGATCTCGCCTGGCTGATGACGCGCGAGAGTACCGAGACCCGCCGCCTGTCCCGCGCGGCGATCGAAGTGCTGGCCATCATCGCCTATCACCAGCCGGTGACACGTGCCGAGATCGAGGAAATCCGCGGCGTCGTCACCTCCAAGGGCACGCTCGACGTGCTGCTGGAGACCGGCTGGATCAAGCCGCGAGGCCGTCGCAAGACGCCCGGACGCCCGCTGACGTTCGGAACCACGGAGGACTTCCTGTCGCAGTTCACCCTGGAACAGCTCGGCGATCTGCCGGGCCTCGAGGAGCTGAAGGGCACAGGACTTCTGGATTCGCGTCTGCCGACCGGATTCAGCGTGCCGACGCCGTCTGATGACCCGGCGCTGCGCGAGGACGAGGATCCGCTGGAACCGGGCGAGGACCTCGATCTTGCGCTGGCCCCCGCGGTCGAGCCGGAGACGCCGGAAGGCGGCGACGAGGGCGGCAGCGAAGGCTGACTTTCCGTCCTTCTACGATCCCCTGCGACCAGTTAACACTAGCAAGATTACGTAGCGCCAACAGCGAATTGGCACTGCCTTGGTCCTTGTTTTTGACACCTGCGAAGCCTAGGTTTCGGTAAAGATCGGCCGGGGTCCCGGCCATGCGCGTTTGGAGGGTAGCAGGATGGGTTCACTTAGCATTTGGCACTGGATCTTGGTGATCGCGGTGGTCCTGCTGCTGTTCGGCCGCGGCAAGATTTCGGATCTGATGGGCGACGTTGCACAGGGCATCAAGGCCTTCAAGAAAGGCATGCAGGACGACGACAAGGTCGCCGACAAGCCCGAGCCGTCCAAGTCCATCGAGCACACTGCCGCGCCGACCGCGGCACGGTCCGACGTCGGCAGCAAGGCCGTCTGAGCCAAAGGGTAGGCGGACGCGGGCGGTCCCGATCCCGTGTGGAGAGGATTGGGCCGGTCGCGGCTGGCCTGAACGGAAGACCTCATGTTCGACATCGGGTGGAGTGAACTGGTCCTCATCGGGGTCGTTGCCCTGATCGCCATCGGCCCGAAAGAGCTGCCGGGCGTGTTGCGCATGGTCGGACAATGGATGGGCAAGGCCCGCAAGATGGCCGCCGAATTCCAGGGCCAGTTCCAGGAAGCGATGCGCGAGGCCGAGATGGCCGACCTCAAGAAGAGCTTTGACGAGGTCAAGGAAGCGGCCACCGGCTTCGCCGGCAACAATCTGATGACCTCGCTCCAGAAGGATGTCAGCGACGCCTTGCGCGTCGATGCGCTCGACAAGCCCGCAGAGACTTCCGTGGCCGCCGCTGTCGAAGCGCCGGCGACTTCGAGCGAAGCGCCGGCGACTTCGAGCGAAGCGCTGGCAACTTCAACGGAAGCGCCGGTCATTCCAACGACTCCGGAAGCCCCGACGCCCGCGACATTCGTCGAGGCGGAGACACATGCGGCGGCGAGCGAACCGCTTACCATCACCCGCGAGGTCGAGCAGGCGCAGGTTACCCAGGACACCGCGCCAGCCGAGGCGATCAAGGACGCCAAAGCGTCATGAGCGACGCCGATATCGAGGCGAGCAAAGCCCCGCTCATGGACCATTTGATCGAGCTGCGCTCGCGGCTGATCAAAGCGCTGCTCGGCTTCGGCATCGCCTTCATCTTCTGCTTCTTCTTCGCCAAGCAGATCTACAACGTGCTGGTCTGGCCGTTCGTCTGGGTCGCAGGGCCGGAGAATTCGAAGTTCATCTACACGGCGCTGCTGGAATATTTCATCACCCAGCTCAAGCTCGCGCTGTTCGGCGCCGGATTCATCTCGTTCCCGATCATTGCGACGCAGATCTACAAGTTCGTGGCGCCGGGGCTCTACAAGCACGAGAAGCAGGCCTTCCTGCCCTATCTGGTGGCGACCCCGTTCTTCTTCGTGCTGGGCGCGGCACTGGTCTATTTCGTCGTGCTGCCGATGCTGGTCCGCTTCTCTCTCGGCATGCAGCAGGCCGGCAGCGACGAGACCGCGCAGATTCAATTGCTACCCAAGGTCGGCGAATATCTGTCGCTGATGATGTCGCTGATCTTTGCCTTCGGCATTGCCTTCCAGCTTCCGGTGATCCTGACGCTGCTGGGGCGCATCGGCATCATCACCGCGAAGATGCTGCGCGAGAAGCGCCGCTACTTCATCGTGGTCGCCTTTGTCATCGCGGCAGTGCTGACGCCGCCGGACGTGCTGAGCCAGTGCTCGCTCGCGATCCCCTTGCTCGCGCTCTACGAGGGCTCGATCATCGCGGTGGGTATGGTGGAGAAGAAGGCGGCGGCTTCGCAGGCTGCCGCCGGCACCGACGCGTCATCGAGCACCAATCCGGCGGAGTAGGGGCCGCACTCCCGGTGTCATTCCCCGCGAAGGCGGGGAATCCAGCACGCCGTGGTCCCTCGGAGAATCACCATCGTCTCTCGAATACTGGATCGCCCGCTTTCGCGGGCGATGACAGCCGTGCTAGGAGACGCGGCGGTGCAAAGCGTTGACATACAACGTTTGTCGTTGCACCCCGACGCAGGACCACCGCCATGCACGACATCAAATCGATCCGCGACAATCCGCAAGCTTTCGACGCCGGGCTTGTTCGGCGCGGCCTGAAGCCGTTGTCGGCCTTCCTGCTCGCGATCGACGAGAAGCGGCGCGCGGCGATCCTGGCCTTCGAGCAGGCACAGGCGCGGCGTAATGCCGCCTCGAAGGAGATCGGCGACGCCAAGAAGGCAAAGGACGAGGCGCGCGCGGCCAAGCTGATGGCCGAGGTGGCAGAGCTGAAAACCACGATGCCCCAGCTCGAGGCCGCCGCCAAGGCAGCCGACGAAGAGCTCACGAAAGAGCTCTCGGCGATCCCGAACCTGCCCTTCGACGAAGTGCCCGATGGCGTCGATGAGCACGGCAACGTGCAGCACCACGTGTTCGGCAACAAGCGCAATTACAGTTTCGCGCCGAAGCTGCACGACGATCTCGGCACGGCCCTCGGCTACATGGATTTCGAGGCGGCGGCAAAGCTCTCCGGTGCGCGCTTCGTCGTGCTGAAGAAGGGGCTCGCACGGCTCGAGCGCGCGATCGGCCAGTTCATGCTCGACCTTCACACCACCGAGCATGGCTATGCCGAGATTAATCCGCCGCTGCTGGTGCGCAACGAGGTGATGTTCGGCACCGGGCAGTTGCCGAAATTCGAGGACGATCAGTTCTGGGCGATCAGGGGCGAACTGCTGGAGGCGCCCGACCACATGCGGTTGCGCACCGAGCGCCTTGGCCTCATCCCGACTGCCGAAGTGTCGCTCACCAACCTCGTGCGCGAGTCCATTCTCGACGAGAAACAATTGCCGATGCGGCTGACCGCATTGACGCCGTGCTTCCGCGCCGAGGCCGGCGCTGCCGGGCGCGACACCCGCGGCATGATCCGCCAGCACCAGTTCACCAAGGTCGAACTGGTCTCGATCACGACGCCCGAGGCCAGCATGGACGAGCTGGAGCGGATGCTGGCTTGTGCCGAGGAGGTGCTGCGTCGGCTCGACCTGCACTACCGAGTGATGACGCTGTGCGCAGGAGATATGGGCTTTTCGGCGCAAAAAACCTACGACATCGAGGTCTGGATGCCCGGGCAGGGCGACGGCGGCGCGTTCCGCGAGATCTCGAGCTGCTCGGTCTGCGGCGATTTCCAGGCGCGGCGCATGGATGCGCGCTCGCGCGGACCGGACGGCAAGCCGCGCTTCGTGCATACGCTGAACGGCTCCGGCACCGCTGTCGGCCGCGCGCTGATCGCGGTGATGGAGACCTATCAGCAGGAGGACGGCTCGATCGCCGTGCCGGACGTGCTCCAGTCCTATATGGGCGGGCTGAAGGTGGTCGCGCGCGAATAGGGCGCAATTGCCCGGCCATAGCGCAGAACGGTTGGTTGCGAAGATCGGACGGCCGGTTATCTTGTCGGCCGTCCGGCAACTCGAAACCACCATTCATGGCCTTGCACCACGAGATCTTCTGGGTCGGCAGACAATGGGCGGTGACAGGTGCCGGCATCCAGGCCGTCGACCCGCGCCTGCGTGGCGTGCTCGATATCGAGATCGCGCGGCTCTGGGATGATGACCTGGTGCAGAGCCGGCGGGCCAAGCCAGGGGTCAACACCGAGGATTTTGACCGGGCATTGACGACGGCCCGCACGCGATTTCCACGTGAGCCGGCTCCCGTGGTGGCCGAACCGCTGCCGGCGCCGCCCGCTGCGATGGAGCCGCTCCCGGCCCGGCAGCCGGTTCCGCCGGCCTTCGCGCTGCGCGCGGAGGGCAGGCTTGCGCGATTCTTGCCACAGTGGCGGATTCGCCGCTGAGAGGCCCGATTGATCAGGGCCGCGCCAGTTTGCCTGATCGGTCATACCCGGATAAGACCAGCTTGAAGACGATCCACGGAATCGAGCTGGGATATGCGTATTCTCTGCACCAATGACGACGGCATCCACGCCCCCGGCCTCAAGGTCGTCGAGGAGATCGCACGGGCGCTGTCCGACGACGTCTGGGTGGTCGCGCCGGAGCTCGACCAGTCTGGTGTGTCGCATTCGCTGTCGCTGAACGATCCCCTGCGCCTGCGCGAAGTCGGCCCGCGGCACTTCGCCGTTCGCGGCACGCCGACCGACTGCGTGATCATGGGGGCGCGTCATATCCTCGGCGCCAAGCTGCCCGATGTCGTGCTGTCCGGCGTCAACAAGGGCCGTAACGTCGCCGAGGACGTTGTCTATTCCGGCACCATCGCCGGCGCGCTGGAGGGTACCATCCTGGGTCTGCCCTCGTTCGCGCTGTCGCAGGAGTTCAGCGTCGAGACGCGCGAGCGGCCGCCGTGGGATACCGCGCGCAAGTTCGGGCCTGACATCTTGCGCAAGGTGATCGCCGCAGGCATCCCGAAGGATACCGTCATCAACGTCAACTTCCCGTCGTGCGCGCCGGAGGATGTCCTGGGCATCCGCGTGACGCGGCAGGGCAAGCGCAATCTCGGCTTCCTCAGGATCGACGAGCGCAGGGACGGCCGCGGCAATCCCTATTTCTGGATC
The DNA here is from genome assembly GCF_023074015.1 of Bradyrhizobium sp. 142. Taxonomy (NCBI): domain Bacteria; kingdom Pseudomonadati; phylum Pseudomonadota; class Alphaproteobacteria; order Hyphomicrobiales; family Nitrobacteraceae; genus Bradyrhizobium; species Bradyrhizobium sp. 142. The sequence goes on along the minus strand of NZ_JADPKQ010000222.1, from coordinate 51,256 downwards.
GGCTTCGAGCGCGCGGCGATGATGGACACGCCCGCCGACGGCACCGATCTCGCTGCGCTCCGCGACCGCTACGTCTCGGTCACGCCGCTCAGGCTCGATCGCACCGATGTTGCGTTTTCCGAAGCGCTGGGCGAGACGTTGAAGTAGGGACTGCTTGGAAGTAGGGACCGTTTGGAAGTAGCGGCTAGTCGCCGCGAAGCGCGGCTTCAATGGTCCTGCCGAGCGCGTCGAGCTGGAACGGCTTCTGGAGCGCCGGACGGTCGCGATATTGCTCGGGCAGGCCCGAGGAGCCGTAACCGGTCGCGAAGATGAAGGGGCAGCCCTTTGCCTTGATCAGGTCGGCAACGGGGGAGATGACCTTGCCGTTGACGTTGACGTCGAGGATGGCGATGTCGAATTCGGTCGCCTGGGCAAGCCGGATCGCTTCGGTGATATCGCCGGCTTCAGCTGCGACCTTGTAGCCGAGCTCTTCGAGCATGTCCGCGACCATCATCCTGATCATGACCTCGTCCTCGACGAGGAATACAGAACGGCCCGAAAGCCCTGTCGCAGTCATAATTGAGTCCTTGCCCGTGCCGTTAAACGTTCGCAGATAACGCCAGAGGACGCAATGTGCGTTTCGGCAAACGGAAACTGCGAATGATGATCGCGGCTGCTCCGTCGCAAGCCATTTTGTGGTCAAATGCTGCGCCGAAAGGCTATCATGGGTTCCTGAGCCGGAACAATATTCCGGCGCAGATATTTGCGCCGTAGAACTTCGATCCGGATCTCTGACCAGACGAATACCGACAGCTATGACCTCCGATCAGCACTCGCAGGAAAAGATGATGTTTCAGCTTACGCTGAGGCGTCGAGGCATTAGCGATCAAGCGGTGCTGCGCGCCATGGAGGCGGTGCCGCGCGAGCTGTTCGTCGACCAAGCCGATCGCGACGGCGCCTACCGCGACAGCGCGCTGCCGATCGCCTGCGGGCAGACCATCAGCCAGCCCTTCGTCGTCGCCTACATGACCGAGCAGCTCCAACTCCAGAAACGGCATCGCGTGCTCGAGATCGGCGCCGGCTCCGGCTATCAGGCCGCCGTGCTGTCACGGCTCGCAGGCCAGGTGTTGACGGTCGAGCGCTACCGCAAGCTCGCGGACGCCGCACGCGCCAGGCTCGAGAAGCTCGACTATCACAATGTCGAGGTGATGCTCGGCGACGGGCTCAACCTGCCCGCCAATATCGGGCCGTTTGACCGCATCATCGTCACGGCCGCGGTGGAGCAGATTCCGGACAACCTGGTCGAGCGGCTCGAGGTCGGCGGCATCCTGATCGCACCGGTCGGCCCCCATCAGGGCGTGCAGACGCTGGTCCGCCTCAGCCGCAGCGAAGCCGGGATCGAGCGCAAGGAACTCGTCGACGTTCGCTTCGTGCCAGCGCTGCCCGGCGTGGCGCGGGAGCTGTAAAATTCCGGATCGGCTGTGCTGCCAACATCTTATTGGGAGGGTTAAGCCGTTATTTACTCGGCGCGTGTTTACTTAAAACACCAGTTCTGTTGCGTACGAGTGAGTAACCATGTCCGCTGTCGCCGAGTTGCTTTACTCGCGCCGCGTACCGCAGGTCGCGGTGCTGGCGCTGATCTCCTTCAGCTTCGCAGGGTGCAGCGCCGACATGTCGTCGCGGCTGTCCCAGTCGAATTTTTCCAATCCCTTCGCGTCGGAATCGACCGGCTCGGTGCAGCCGGCGCCGCCGCCGCAGCGTGAGCTGCCGCAATATTCGCGGCCGCAGACGCAGCCTGGCTACTATCAGTCTCAGCCGCTTCCGCCGCCGGCAGTTTCCGCACCGCAATCCTATCCCGTTGCGGCGGGAGGTGGAGTGTCTGGAGGCGGTCGCGGCATGGGGTCCTATGCGCCCCCGGCGCAGCCGCATCTTGAGACCACGGCCACCGTGCCGCCGCGGTCGGTCGCAGCCACCCAGCCCGCTGGCGGGACCAAGATCATCGTCGGCACAAGCGACACGCTCGACGTGCTCGCCAAGCGCTATCGTGTCACGCCGCAGGCGATCATGGCCGCTAACGGTTACAAGGGGCCACGCACGCTCTCGCCCGGCCAGCAACTGATCATCCCGCATTCCGGCGTGACCGCCGCTGCACCCGCGCCAGCGATGGCTCCGGTCGCCGCTGCTCCGGCGACGGCGCCCGCCGCCAAGCCGCTTGCGGCCGTCGCCGCGCCGCCGAGCATGCACTTCGTCAATCGCGGCGACACGCTCGCCAGCATCGCGCGCAAGAACCATATCTCGCCGGCTGAGCTCGCCCGCGCCAATGGCCTTGAGCCGTCGGCAAAACTCAAGCTCGGCACCAAGCTGACCGTGCCCGGCGCAAAGACCGCAGCGCTCGCGGCGCCGGTTGCTCCGGTCACGGCCGCTCCTGTCGCGGGCACGCTGCAACCCGTTGCGGCCGCTCCCGCGCCCGCAACCAAGATGGCCGCCGTTGCCGCGCCGGTGCAGAGCGCCCGTCTGGCCCAGGCCACCGCCAATGTCGAAGAGAAGGCGGCCGAGACGCCGACGAAAGCTGCGGAAGTCACAAGCGCGCTGCCGACCTTCCGCTGGCCGGTGCGCGGCAAGGTGATCACGAGCTACGGCGCCAAGACCAACGGCAAGTCCAATGACGGCATCAATCTTGCGGTGCCCGAGGGTACGCCGGTCAAGGCGGCTGAAGATGGCGTCGTTGCCTACTCCGGCAACGAGCTGAAGGGTTACGGCAATCTGGTCCTAGTTCGGCACTCCAATGGCTACGTCACCGCATATGCCCATGCGAGTGAGCTAATGGTGAAGCGCGGCGATACCATCAAGCGCGGTCAGGTCATTGCCAAGTCGGGTCAATCCGGGGAGGTGGCATCGCCGCAGCTCCATTTCGAGATCCGTAAGGGGTCCAGTCCGGTTGATCCGCTTCAATTCCTGAACGGGGCGTGAGGCGCTCAACGCGCTGTCATCGCCCGGCTCGACCGTGCGATCCAGTACGCCGCGGCCTCTCGATGGATCACAATCGTCTCTGGAATACTTGATCGCCCGCTTTCGCGGGCGATGACACTTGAGAACGTGGCGACGTGCGACGCCTCACATCGCCGTCAACTTGACGCCAAGCCGTCCTGCAAGCTCCTGCACGAATTGCCAGGCGACGCGGCCCGAGCGCGAGCCTCGCGTCGTCGACCATTCCAGCGCCTCGCGTTCCAGCGCGGCGTCGTCGAGCTTGACGCCGAAATGGCTGCAATAGCCGCGCACCATGGCGAGATATTCGTCCTGGCTGCAACGATGGAAGCCGAGCCAGAGGCCGAAGCGGTCCGACAGCGAGACTTTCTCCTCGACCGCTTCGCCGGGATTGATCGCGGTAGAGCGCTCGTTCTCGATCATCTCGCGTGCGAGCAGGTGGCGGCGGTTGGAGGTGGCATACAGGATGACGTTCTCGGGCCGGCCCTCGATGCCGCCTTCGAGCACCGCCTTGAGCGATTTGTACGAGGCATCATTGCCGTCGAAGGAGAGGTCGTCGCAGAACACGATGAAGCGGAAGGAGGACGCCCGCAACTGCTCCATCAGCGCCGGCAGGGTCTCGATGTCCTCGCGGTGGATCTCGATCAGCTTGAGCTTGTCCGCAGGCTTGCGCTCCACATTGATGCTGGCATGGGCTGCCTTCACCAGCGACGACTTGCCCATGCCGCGCGCGCCCCAGAGCAGTGCGTTGTTGGCGGGCAGGCCGCCCGCGAAGCGCTCGGTGTTCTCGATCAGGATGTCGCGCACCCGGTCGACGCCCTTCAACAGGAACAGCTCGACGCGGCTGACCCGCGGCACCGCCGACAGGCGGCCGTCCGGGTGCCAGACAAAGGCATCCGCGCGCTCGAACGATTCGGACGCTGCGGCCGGCTTTCCCTGGGCGGACAGGTGCGCCGCAATGGTCTCCAGCGCGCGCACGATGCGCTCTTGGGAGAGGTCGCCGGGCGCTCCCGTGGGGCGTTTTGCCGCGACGCGGGCTGGCTCTCTGGCAGGTGTACGGGGGCCTTTGCCGGCCGGGCTTTTGCTTGATTTTCTGGGCATGTCCGAAGTTCCTGAGAATGCAGCCTTATCGGGCCGGAAGGCTCGCCGCAAGGTGGCCAAAAGGGCGGTCTGGCAGCGTTGCAATTGGGGCGGTGGCCGCTATAGTCCGCGCGAATTTGACCGAACCGGTCGCCCTGAGGGCCTGACCGGCTTTCCCCCGTTCTCACGAGGATTGTCCGAATGCTGATTACCCCTGCGTATGCCCAGGCTGCGGGCGCCGGCGACACCAACAGCATGTTGATGTCGCTGCTGCCGTTCGCCCTGATCTTCGTGATCATGTACTTCCTGATTCTGCGCCCGCAGCAGAAGAAGGTGAAGGATCACGCCGAACTCGTGAAGAACATCCGCCGCGGCGACACCGTGGTGACCTCTGGCGGCCTCGTCGGCAAGGTCACCAAGGTCGTCGACGACGACCAGATCGAGTTCGAGATTTCCGACGGTGTCCGCGTGCGGCAGATGCGCCAGATGATCTCCGGCGTCCGCGCCAAAGGCGAGCCGGCCAAAGAAAAAGAAAGCTCCAAGGAGAGCGCCAAGGACGACACCTCGGCGAGCTGATCGCTCGCGCGAGGATATCAAGTCTCCTGATCTGACAGGTCCAGTCGATGTTGTATTTCACGCGGTGGAGGGCGCTCGGGATTGTCCTGACGGCGCTGATCGTGTGCCTCTGCGCGGTCCCGAACTTCTTTCCCGAGGCTCAGGTGAAGACCTGGCCCGCCTGGGCGCAGCGCCGTCTCGTGCTCGGCCTCGACCTTCAGGGCGGCTCCTATCTGCTACTCGAAGTCGACGGCAATTACGTGAAGAAGGAGAGGCTCGACCAGATCCGCGACGAGGGTCGTCGGGTGCTGCGCGATAACAAGATCGGCTTTACCGGTGGCCTCACTGTGCGCAATGACGCGGTCGAGGTTCGCATTTCCAAGGAATCCGACGTGCCGACTGCGCTGTCCAAGCTGCGGGAGTTGGCCCAGCCGCTCGGCGGCCTCATAGGGTCCAGTGGCCAGCGCGACCTCGACGTAACCGATGCCGGCGGCGGCCTGATCCGTCTGAGCCCACCGCAGGCCGCGATGATCGAGCGCATGCGCAAGACCATCGAGCAGTCGATCCAGATCGTCGAACGCCGCGTCAACGAACTCGGCACCGTCGAGCCTGTGATCCAGCGCCAGGGCAACGACCGCATCCTGGTGCAGGTCCCCGGGCTTCAGGATCCGACCCGTCTGAAGGAATTGCTGGGCAAGACGGCGAAGATGGAATTTCGGATGGTCGACACGTCCGTACCGCCCGATCAGGCGCAGCAGGGCAGGCTGCCGCCGGAATCCGAACTGCTGATGAGCGCGTCGCCGCCGCCGACACCCTATGTGGTCAAGAAGCAGGTGCTGGTCGCGGGCGGCGATCTGACCGACGCCCAGGCCAGCTTCGACCAGCGCACGAACGAGCCGGTCGTCAGCTTCAAGTTCAATACGTCGGGTGCGCGCAAGTTCTCGCAGGCCACGCAGGAAAACGTCGGGCTGCCCTTTGCGATCGTCCTCGACAACAAGGTGATCTCGGCGCCCGTCATTCGCGAGCCGATCACCGGCGGTCAGGGCCAAATCTCCGGCAGCTTCACCGTGCAATCGGCCAACGATCTCGCGATCCTGCTGCGCGCCGGTGCGTTGCCGGCACCACTCACTGTGGTCGAAGAGCGCACGGTCGGGCCGGGGCTCGGCCAGGACTCGATCGAGAAGGGCGAGCTTGCCGCCTATGTCGGCTCGATCCTCGTCATCATCTTCATGCTGCTGACCTATCGGCTGTTCGGCGTGTTCGCCAACATCGCGGTGGCGATCAACGTGGCCATGATCTTTGGCCTGTTGTCGCTGCTTAATGCCACGCTGACGCTGCCCGGCATCGCCGGTATCGTGCTGACCGTCGGCATCGCGGTCGATTCCAACGTGCTGATCTACGAGCGCATCCGCGAGGAGCTGCGCGGCGGCCGCAATGCGATCTCGGCAATCGATGCCGGCTTCAAGCGGGCGCTGGCGACCATCCTCGATTCCAACATCACGACGTTCATTGCCGCTGCAGTGCTGTTCTACATCGGCACTGGTCCGGTGCGCGGCTTCGCCGTGACGCTCGGCATCGGCATCATCACCACGGTGTTCACCGCCTTCACGCTGACCCGGCTGATCGTGGCCGGGTGGGTGCGGTGGAAGCGGCCGCAGAGCGTGCCGATCTAGGAGCTAAGACCGTGACGCACTATGTTCTCATCGGGCTTGGCATTCTCATTGCCGTCCTCACCGTGGTGGCCGCGCTTGGCCTGCTGCCGTCGCTGCGCATCGTCCCGGACGATACGCATTTCGACTTCACGCGCTTCCGCCGCATCAGCTTTCCGATATCGGCGGCGCTGTCGATCGTCGCGATCACGCTGTTCTTCACCCATGGCCTGAATTTCGGCATCGACTTCCGCGGCGGCACGCTGCTCGAGGTGCAGGCCAAATCCGGCTCAGCCGATATTGCGGCAATGCGCACCGCGCTCGATGCGCTGCGTCTCGGCGAAGTCCAGTTGCAGCAGTTCGGCGGGCCGGCCGACGTCTTGATTCGGGTGGCGGAGCAGCCCGGCGGCGACGCCGCCCAGCAGGAGGCCGTGCAGAAGGTCCGCGGCGCGCTCGGCGATTCGGTCGAGTATCGCCGCGTCGAGGTGGTGGGCCCCCGTGTCTCCGGCGAGTTGCTGGCCTACGGCATGCTCGGCCTGATGCTGGCGATCGTCTCGATCCTGATCTATCTCTGGTTCCGCTTCGAGTGGCAGTTCGCGCTTGGCGCCATGATCGCCAACGTGCACGACATCGTGCTGACGATCGGATTCATGTCGATCAGCCAGGTTGATTTCGACCTGACCAGCATCGCCGCACTTCTGACCATCCTCGGCTATTCGCTCAACGACACCGTTGTCATCTACGACCGCATCCGTGAAATGCTGCGGCGCTACAAGAAGATGCCGATGCCGCAGCTCCTCAACGAGTCCATCAACTCGACGCTGTCACGCTCGATCATCACCCACTTCACGGTGACGCTGGCGCTGCTGGCTCTGCTGCTGTTCGGCGGTCATGCCATCCATAGCTTCACCGCGGTGATGATGTTCGGCGTGGTGCTGGTCGGCACCTATACCTCGATCTTCATCGCGGCGCCGGTCCTGATCTATCTCGGCGTCGGCGAGCATCGCGAAGATGCGGCGGAAGCCGCTACGCCGGCGAAGAAAAGCAAGGCATGATCCGAACCGCGTGCCCTCGCAGGCGTTTGCGAGGGCAAGAAGCCCATTCGGATGAAGCTCATGGCCGGCGATCCCAACGCACCGCATTTCCCACGCTCGGCGCCGATTGAAGCCTACGGCAAGGGCGGCTTTGCCTTTGCCGGCATGTCGCACCGGGGCTCGCTGCTCTGCCTGCCGGACGCGATCTGGGCCTGGGACGTGACGGATCCCACCAGGATCGACCGCTATTCGCTGGAGCGGGTCTTCACTTCTGCCAATAGCATCGACACGCTCCTGATCGGCACCGGAACCGGGGTCTGGCTGCCGCCGCCGGAACTGCGCCAGGCGCTGAAGGCCGTGAGGGTGGTGCTGGACACGATGCAGACCGGTCCCGCCGTGCGCACCTACAACATCATGATCGGCGAGCGGCGTCGCGTCGCGGCGGCGCTGATCGCCGTGCCATGAGTGACGCTGCACCGCCGTCCGATGCCGTTGCCTTCTGCGCTGATCTCGTGCGCAGCCATGATTTTCCGCGCTATGCGGCGACGCTGTTCGCGCCCGCCACCGAGCGCCGCGCGCTGCTGGCGCTCTATGCCTTCAACGTCGAGATCGTCCGCGTCCGCGATCAGGTGAGCCAGCCCTTGCCCGGCGAAATCCGCCTGCAATGGTGGACCGACATGCTCTCGGGCCATGTCCATGGCAGCGCCGAGGGCAATCCGGTCGCGGCCGAGCTGCTGCGCGCGATCCGCGATTTCGACCTGCCGACCGAGCCCTTGTCGGTGCTCGCCGACGAGCACCAGTTCGATCTCTACAATGATCCGATGCCGACAATGGCGGCGCTGGAAGGCTATCTGGACGCGACCTGTTCGGCGTTGTTTGCGCTTGCGGCCCGGATCATGGCGCCGCCTTCGCCTGCAATCGAGCATTTGGCAAGGCATGCCGGGCTGGCTCAAGGGATCGTGCAGGTCATCACGTATCTGCCGCGCGATGCCGCCCATCGGCAATTGTTCCTGCCGCAACAGCTTCTGACCAGCCATGGCTGCGGCATGGAGGATGTCTTTGCCGGCAAGGAGACGCCCAGCCTGCGAGCCGTGCTGGATCAGCTCTCGGGCGAAGCCCGGCAACATCTGGCTACGGCCTCATCGTTGCTCGCGGATGTGCCGGCACCGGCGCGATCCGCGTTTCTGCCGATGGGCCAGACGCGGGCCGACCTCAAGCGGTTGTCGCGACCGGGGCGCAATCCCTTCGCGCCGCAGCCGGCGTCGCGCTTACGCACTCTGTGGACGCTGTGGCGGGCCTCGCGGTCGCGGGAATTTACCAAATAGCGGCTGGCTTATCGCCTGTGCCGGTCAAATGCTCTATGTTGTCCTATGGCTGACTTGTCCCAAACTGCGTCCACCGATCTGGCCGGCTTTCCGGTCGTGCCGGCCGATATTCACGCAGCCGCCGATACGATCCGGGGCGCGGTTGTCGAGACCCCCTGTGGCTACAGTCGCACGCTGAGCAGTATCTGTGGCTGCGACATCTGGCTCAAATTCGAGAACCTCCAGTTCACGTCCTCGTTCAAGGAGCGGGGCGCTCTCAACCGGCTTACCGCGCTGTCGGCCGAGGAGCGTGCGCGCGGCGTGATCGCCATGTCGGCGGGAAACCACGCGCAGGGCGTCGCCTATCACGCCAAGCGGCTTGGCATTCCCGCCACCATCGTCATGCCGGTCGGCACGCCGATGGTGAAGGTCGAAAACACCAGGCACCACGGTGCCGAGGTGGTTGTCACAGGCGCGACTCTGGAAGAGGCGGCCGCGTTCGCACGAAGCCACGGCAAAGACCGCGGCATGATCTTTGTCCATCCCTACGACGATCCGCTCGTCATCGCCGGGCAGGGCACGGTTGGACTGGAGATGCTGAAGGCGGTGCCGGAGCTGGATACGCTGGTCGTTCCGATCGGCGGCGGCGGCCTGATCAGCGGCATCGCCATTGCGGCGAAATCGCTGAAGCCGTCGTTGCGGATAGTGGGTGTCGAAGCCTGGCTCTATCCTTCTATGTACAATGCCATCCACGGCAGCAACCTGCCGGCGCGCGGCGATACGCTGGCCGAAGGCATCGCGGTCAAATCTCCGGGCAAGATCACGACCGAGATCGTCCGCCGCCTCGTCGACGACATCGCGCTCGTCAACGAAGCCGAACTCGAGCGTGCGGTTGCGTCCCTGATCTCGATCGAGAAGACTGTCGTCGAGGGCGCCGGCGCCGCCGGCCTCGCCGCGCTGATGTCCGATCCCACCCGCTTTGCCGGCCAGAAGGTTGGCCTGATCCTGAGCGGCGGCAACATCGACACCAGGCTGATCGCGTCTGTCCTCACGCGAGAGCTCGCGCGCGAGGGGCGACTGACGCAGTTGTCGCTCGACATTCCCGACCGGCCGGGCCAGTTGGCTGCGGTTGCGGCGCTGCTGGCCGAGGCCGGTGCCAACATCATCGAGGTCTCGCATCAGCGGACGTTCTCCGAGCTTCCGGCCAAGGCGACGCTGCTGCAACTGGTCATCGAGACCCGCGATAGCGCGCATCTCGACGAGGTCATGGCCAGGCTCAGCGCATCCGGGTTGAGCGCGCGCTGCACATGACGCTTGCGCGCTGGTCGTTATCGCGGTGCCAAACCCGCGAGATGGCCGATCAACCGATCGATCTCGGCTTCCGTATTGTAGTAATGTGGGGAGGTGCGCACCACCGGCGGCAGCGAGCGAATCTCGGCATCGATGCGGGTACTCGACGGATCTGAGGCGCCGATCGTGATGCCGGCCGCGGATGCGCTGCGGACAATGGCTTCCGCCTCATACCCCTCCATCGTGAAGCTGATAATGGCGCCCGGAGCGCGTCCAAGGTCGCGAATTCTGATGCCCCGAATGGACGTGAGGCCGCCCCGGAGGCGGTCTGCCAGCATGCGGCAGCGCTGTTCGATGGGGCCTATTCCGATATCGATGGCGTAATTGACGGCAGCGCCCAGCCCAAGCCGGGCTGCGTAATTGTTCTCCCAGGTCTCGAAACGGCGCGCATCGTCGCGAAGCCGATATTCGTGTCGCGAGACCCAGGGCGCTGCGAAGTGGTCGATCATCGGCGGTTCGAGCTGTTGCAGCATCGCTCGTCGCACGTAGAGAAATCCGGCGCCGCGCGGGCCGCGGAGGAATTTGCGGCCGGTGGCTGACAGCATATCACAGCCGATAGCTTCGACGTCGACCGCCATCTGGCCGACCGCCTGGCAAGCGTCGAGCAGATAGGGAATGCCTCGCGCTCGCGCGATCTTGCCGACGGCCGCTGCTGGATTGACCAGCCCGCCATTGGTCGGAACCCAGGTGATCGCGATGAGCTTCACGCGCTCATCGACCATGCGCTCGAGCGCCTCAGTATCGAGCTCGCCCCTGGCATCACTTGGCACGACATCGATGATCGCGCCTGTTCTCTTGGCGACCTGGAGAAACGCGACATAGTTTGCGGCATATTCCGCCTCGGCGGTCAGAATGCGGTCGCCCCCGCAAAACCGGAGCGCGTAGAACGCCATTTGCCAGGCAACAGTTGCGTTCTCCGTGAGGGCTATTTCATCGGGTGCGGCATTCAGCAACCGGGCCACCGAGCCATAGACCGCCTCCAGGCGATCGGATTCCCGGTCGGCAGCGGCATAGCCTCCGATCTCACTCTCCAGATCGATATGCCGTTTCATGGTCTCCGCAACCGGTGTCGGCATGAGACCTGCTCCCGCATTGTGGAGATAAGCAAGCCGCGAGGCGGAAGGTGTGTCGGCACGTATTCGGTCGATGTCGATCAACAGCACCTCCGCCCTCGCGATCTCCGGCATGAATTAGACGCGTCCATGGATGCGGGCAAGACGGCCGGCAGCAATGCCTGGCTTCGCCTCAGATACAGAGGCCAAGCAGCTTGATGTGGCAGTTGCCGGATTTGGGCTTGCTTGCAGGAGTGGCCTCGCGTTTCACGGCCACCAGCGGCTCCTTGCCCTTCTTGCCCTTGCCCGGCTTGGGCTCGTAGTCGCCTGCGATCACCATCGCCCAATAAGTACGCTTGCCGCTGGCATTTTTGGCGTTCGCGATGCCGACGCGGGAGGCGTTGTGCAGCAGCAGGTTCTTGCGATGCCCGGAGGAGTCGATCCACTGGCCGAGGGTCTTCTCGAAATTGTCGTAGCCATAGGCGATGTTCTCGGCGGCGCGGCCCGCGCCAGCCGGTCCGACGCGGCGGTTGAACGGGCCGAGGGCGTCGTGACTGAGATCATCCTTGGCCGCCATTGCGCGCGCCTGGTCCATGGCGATGCGGTCGAGAGTGGCATCGCGCACGACGCGGACCTCACCGTGCTTGAGACGGAAGCTGGAGATCAGCTCGGCCGGGGATTCGGCTAGCGCCGGCGTGGCGGCTAGCAGCAGGCCGACCATCAGTCCGCCAGCCACACGATTTGTCATCGTCCCCCAGCTATTCATCGCCACGACGCCATCGAATATCGGGCCGCTTCTCCACCGGCAATGTGGATGCTTCAAGGCGCGGGTCCATGGTTAGCTCGCCGGCAGGTCCGCCTCGAAATTGAAGCGGTCGCGCAGGTTCTTGCGTTGCTCCAGGATGTCCTTGAGGAAGGCGCGGTCCTGGTCGTTCTTCATCATCGGCTCAATCAGGTCGAGCTGGTTCATGGCGACCAGTTGCAGGATCTCGGTGCGGGGCTTGCCGCTGGGATCGCGCGGCAGCGCATGCACGACCTGGATGTGCTCCGGTGGCTTTGGTCCCTTGGCTGCAGTCAGTTCGTTGCGAAGCTGGCCTTCGAGCGTAGCCTGATCGCCTTCAACGAACGCATAGAGCCCGACGCCCGAGCGACGGTCGGCAAACGCGACGATGGCGGTGTCGCGCACCGCCGGGTTCTTGCGGATCAGGTCGGCGAGCATCGGCGCGTCGTTGACGAGCCTGCGGCCGCCGCCTTCGCGGTCGGTGAAATTGAACAGGCCGCGGGTGATGGCGCGATAAACCTTCTTGCCGGTGGCGAGCCACAGGCTTGCGGCGAAGGATTTTTTGGCGAGGATTTTTCGTTCCCGCGGCGTCAACGCCTCCGGAGCATAGGAACGCTTGTGCTTGAGCAGATGCCGGAGGTCTTCGTAGGCCAGGATGCGATAGAGCCAGCCGCGGCGCTCGAAGCAGGCGGCGAGTTGGAAGTCGGTCACATAGGCGCGGCCGTTGCGGCCGACAAGCCAGTTCTGCTCCTTGGCGAGATCGTTGTGGCAGATGCCGGCGCGGCGCAGCCGGCGCAGCGCGGCCTTGGCCGAGCGGAAATAGGCGAGGTCGCCATGCGGCTTCGCCAGATGCAGCGTGACGCCGTCGACGAAGCCGCGGACCAACGCCCGGCGACCGGACCAGAGCAGTTCGGGACCAACATCGAGGCCTTTGGTCCAGGCCAGCGCACGCTTTTCGCGCGCGAACAGGTGGCTTGCCAGCAGGAACGACCACCACGGCACCTCGTCGAGCCGGCGCAGGACCGCGTCGACCTCGACGTTGTCACCACGGAAGCGGCCGCGCTCGACGGTTGAAAACACGTCGCGCTTGAGCAGCACGCCCTCGGTCCAGCGCGCCGAGAGCAGCGCGGCGTCGTTTTTGGGAAGATTCATCGAAAACTCACGCCGCGGCGGCAATGTTCAGGTGATCGGCGATCCAGCGATCGAGATCGGCGAGCGCCCGTGCACTCATCGCCTGCTTCTTGGCTACCGTCTTCTCGTTGCCGCGCAGCCGGCTGCCGTCGGGCTTTTTCGTCGGCGCGCTGGCGAGCGGCGGGAACAGGCCGAAATTGATGTTCATCGGCTGGAACGACCGCGTGCCTGGCTCGATAGTCTCGATGTGACCACCGGTGATGTGGCCAAGCAGCGATCCCAGGGCCGTCGTGGCAGGCGGGCTTGCGAGCCGCTCGCCGCGCACGTCAGCTGCCGCATAAAGGCCGGCAATCAGGCCAACGCTAGCGGATTCCACATAGCCTTCGCAGCCCGTCATCTGGCCGGCAAAGCGCAATCGAGGCTGCGCACGCAGGCGCAACTGGGTGTCGAGCAGTTTTGGCGAGTTGAGAAAGGTGTTGCGGTGCAGGCCGCCGAGCCGGGCGAATTCGGCTTTCTCCAGACCCGGAATGGTGCGGAAGATGCGCTGCTGCTCGCCGTATTTCAGTTTCGTCTGAAAGCCGACGATGTTGTAGAGCGTGCCGAGCTTGTTGTCCTGGCGCAGCTGCACGATTGCATAGGCTTTCGTCGCAGGATCGTGCGGGTTGGTGAGACCGACCGGCTTCATCGGGCCGTGACGCAGCGTTTCGGGCCCGCGCTCCGCCATCACTTCGATCGGAAGGCAGCCGTCGAAATAGGGCGTGTTGGTCTCCCACTCCTTGAATTCGGTCTTCTCGCCGGCGATGAGCGCAGCGACGAAGCCGTCGTACTGCTCCTTGGTCATCGGGCAGTTGATGTAATCGGCGCCGTTGCCGCCGGGACCGACCTTGTCGTAGCGCGACTGGAACCAGGCTACCGACATGTCGATGGACTCGCGGTGCACGATCGGTGCAATCGCGTCGAAGAAGGCGAGCGCGCCCTCGTCGGTCAGTTCGCGGATGGCCTCGGCGAGAGGCGCGGAGGTGAGGGGACCGGTGGCAACGATGACGTTGCTCCAGTCGGTCGGTGGCAGGCCCGCGACCTCGTTGCGGGCGATCTCGATCAGCGGGTGCTCGTTGAGTGCCTTGGTGACGGCGGCGGAAAACCCCTCGCGATCGACCGCCAGCGCGCCGCCAGCAGGCACCTGGTTGGCGTCGGCCGCGTGCATGATCAGCGAGCCGAGTCGACGCATCTCCGCATGCAACAGGCCTACGGCATTGTTGGCGGCATCATCCGAGCGGAATGAATTGGAGCAGACCAGCTCGGCGAGGCCGTCGGTGCGGTGCGCCTCCGTCATGCGCGTCGGCCGCATCTCGTGCAGCACCACAGGAACGCCTGATCTGGCCACCTGCCAGGCAGCTTCGGAGCCGGCAAGGCCTGCGCCGATCACGTGCACAATGTTGGATTGGGGTCCTGTCATGGGGGGACAGGTAGCGCTTTTCGGCGGCGAGTGGAATCACCGAGATCGAGTTTTCTGCCTTCAGATACGACAGCGCCCGCGCGAGGCGGGCGTTATCGTATCGTCCGGTGAGGGCTGAACGAAGTCAGCCCTGATATTCACCGGCGGCAACGCGCGGGATGTCCGAGCGATCGAGGCCGATATCGGCCAATTCGCGATCGCTGAGCTGGGACAGCTCGGCAACATTGCGCTGATAGTCCCGGAAAGCCTGGATCATGCGGATGAGCGAGAGCAGCATTGGTAGTCTCCTGTAGTTCGATTCAGCCCTTGCCCGGGCCTCATCGTTGAAATGAATATAGATGGGAGTGGTGCAGTGCGGAAGTTCCGATGTTGCGATGCAGCTAAGCGGAGGGTGCATGGCACAGATAACGGACGATTAACCTGGCGGCAGACCCGCTCAATAGCTGGGCGAAAGCAGCCGCAATTGCTTATAAACACCCGGAAAATCACGGGTTTATTAAGTTCCACTTGTGGCCGGAATAGGTTGCGTTGCTGTCATCTGCAAGAGAATCAGCAGCGTCTATGCCCAAGCCCTGCATGCGCGATTCGCATGTGTCGGGAAGGCGTAGATATGAATATAAGTTCATATCGGATTGGAGGGCGAGCACACTTCAAGCGCGTCTGACAACGCAGGTCTGCAGGTGTAATGAAAATCAGTGTCCTAAGGGGCGTGCGCGAGCTGGGTGGCGAAATAGGCGACCGTCTTGGAATAGACCTCGCTCTTGTTCCACTGCTGGAGCACCGTGAAGTTCGAGCTGCCCGGCTGCCAATCCTTGCCGCGCTGCCAGCCATAGCCGGCGAGATAGTTGGCGGTGGACGCGAGGACGTCCGGCGCGCTGTGCAGGAGATCGCGCTTGCCATTGGCATCGAAGTCGACGGCGTATTTCATCCAGGACGATGGCATAAACTGGGTCTGGCCGAGTTCGCCGGCCCAGGCGCCGCGCATGTCGCCGGGTGCAAGATCGCCGCGCTGGACGATGCGTAAGGCATCCATCAGTTCGGCGCGAAACTGCTCGGCGCGCCGGCAGTCATAGGCCAGCGTCGCAAGCGAGCGGATGGTTGCGAACTTGCCGGTGTTGACGCCGAAATCGGTTTCGAGCCCCCAGATCGCGACCAGAACCTCCCCCTGCACGCCGTAAGTTTGCTCGATGCGCGACAGCACCGAGCCATACTGCTTCATCATGTTGGAGCCGCGCTGCATGCGCGGCGGCACCATGCGGCCGGAAAATTCCTCAAAGGTCTGGTTGAAGACCTTTTGCGAGCGGTCGCGATTAAGCACGGCCTGATCCAGCGTTACGCCGGCAAGCCCCGATGCAATGGCCTGCTGCGAGATGCCTTTGGCCGCAGCTTCGGTTTTGAAGTCCGCAAGCCAGGCGTCGAAATTGCCCGAACCGCAGGCAACGGCGGCGAGCGCGGGCTCGGCGGACATGATTGACACGGAGAGGGCGAAAGCTGCGAGGGCGAGACGAGAAATCGTCGGAGTCATTCGACTAAATTGAGTCCATAAATTGGCATGACCGGCGGCTGCAATCTCGATTGAAACCGCGGCCAAAGCAAGGCGTATGGCATCATCCGGTCCTGCCCGGACCCGAGCAGGATCGGATGTCGCGATATCGTCAGACGTCCGGCCGATTCCGCCACGGGAAGAGGTTGGCGGGGAAGTCTGCGGCCGGCTTGCGCGGACGATGCGGCGGAGGCGGCACTGGCTGCGCGCCGGCATCGGCGACGATCACCTTGCGATAAAGATGCCAGGTGGCGTGGCCGAGCAGGGGGATGACGATCGCGAGGCCGAGGAAGGCCGGAATCGTGCCGAGCGCCAGCAGCACCGCGACGATCAGGCCCCAGGCTGCCATCGGCACGGGATTCCTGGCGACGACGCGGAGCGAGGTGACCATCGCGTCGAACGCACCGGCGTGCCGGTCAAGCATCAGGGGAAACGACACGGCGCTGAGACACAGCGCGGCCAGTGCGAACAGGAAGCCTGCGCCGCAGCCGACCACGATCAGCCACCAGCCCTGTGGCGTCGTCAGCACGCGGGTCAGAAAATCCGAGATGCCGGTCGCACCCTCATAGCCGAAGGCTGCGACGTAAATTGCCTGCGCCGTCGCGACCCAGGTCACGAACAACGCGAGCAGCAGCGTGCCGAGGCCGAGCATGGCGCCGAAGGAGCGCGAACGCAGCACTTCTATGGCGTCCCAGGCGCTGGCCTCTTCATGGCGTTCGCGCCGGCTGGAGAGTTCATAGAGGCCGAGTGCGGCGAACGGGCCGATCAGAGCGAAGCCCGCAGCGAGCGGAAACAACAGCGGCAGCACTGAGTAGCCCAGCACCGCGCGGGCGAGCACGAGGCCCAGCACCGGATAGATCACGCAGAGGATGATGGCATGGCTCGGCACCGCCTTGAAATCTTCCCAGCCGCGGCGGAGTGCGTCGTGCAGGTCGGACAGATGGATGGTCCGGATGGTTGGTCCAGTCGCATCGGACTGGGCTATCGTGGGCACATTGCCCTGATAGAGAGAGGCCATCGTTGCTTGCTCCCCTTGGCGGCCGAATCCGGCGCCGCCAAACGACGCAAGCGGCCGCTTTTCTTGGATGATCGCGATCCCGACCTGACGCGAATTCCGGATGGCATCGCGAGCTGAACAGGAATCGTACTCCCAATTCTCCGTCCTGTCCCTCACGCTTGGGTGAGATTCGATGTCGCGGTGCAACCTCGATGATGTCGTTCGGCCGTCATTTCGCCGCAGATAAGCTGATGCTGCTTGCCGGTTCGCAGAACTCTGCGGGCGCAACACAGAAACTTCGTTTATAAGTGCCACTCAAGGTCCAACGGATCCTTTTCGGGGAGCAGATATGAGCATTTTCGGTAAAATCATGGGCGCGATCTTCGGCAGCCATCCGGCTTCCGTCGCGCCCGCCGGTGGCGCAGCTTCGGGCAGCGCGCCTGCAGGGGCCGCTCCCGGCAATTCGGCGCCGGCAGGGGCGCCGATGGCAACCGTCGACGTCGCGGCGATCGTCGACGCGGCCGTCGCTGCGCACAAGGGCGAGAAGCTGGAATGGCGCACCTCGATCGTCGACCTCATGAAGGCGCTCGACATCGATTCCAGCCTTGCAGCTCGCAAGGACCTCGCCAAGGAGCTCGGCTACAGCGGCGACACTAACGATTCGGCGAGCATGAATGTCTGGCTGCACAAGCAGGTGATGTCCAAGCTCGCCGCCAATGGTGGCAAGCTGCCGCCTGAGATCAAGCACTGACCGATCGCCCGGTCGCTGCAAGGGCCCGCGATTTCGCGGGCCCTCTGTTTCAGGCAACCAGATCCGCGTCCTCTGGATGCTTGTCGAGATAGTCCACGACGAAGCCGCAGCCGGCGATTACTTTCCTGCCATCGCGGCGGATCAATTCAAGTGCGCCCTTGACCAGCTCCGAGGCGATGCCGCGGCCGCGCAGCGCACGCGGCGTCTCGGTGTGGGTGATGATCACAGCGGAGGGCGTCAGCCGGTAATTGGCGAAGGCGATCTCGCTGCCGACGTAGAGCTCGAAGCGGCTCCTGTCCTTGTTGTCGCGCACCGATGCCGCCATGCCAAATCCTTCCGAGTTGTCGTCCGTCGACTGATCTAGGCGCCTGCCCCCGACCTTGCCAAGATGCGACCAAAAGAAGTCGGCCGCAGGGGAGACATCTGCAAAATGCGTGTCCTACTCAGCCTCATGGCCGTTGCTCGCCGCGCTGCTCTCGACGGCGCCGATTCCGGATGGGCCTCATTGGCGAACAACATTGGTGGTCTTGCAATCGCGCGCCGGTTCCCTACGTATTGTTTCAGGACATACGCCCGAATGCGGCCGGCATGGTCGCCAGACGTTCGGAGTGTCTGATCGCCAGCCGCAGACGTATGCCTCTTTTGGAGGAGGGTACGATGTCGGACTTTGGTTTCTTGAATACTCATCGAACATGGGAAGACTGGTGCGGGATGCTGCTCGGTGCGCTGATTGCTGCATCGCCGTGGTTTCCCATCCAGGATCAGTCGGGGATCGTCGGACGCGAGATCATGGTCCTGAACGCGGTCGCGATCGGCCTCGTCATATTTGGGCTCAGCCAGCTCGAATATGTCGCCTTGCAGCGATGGCAGGAGGTGGCGACAATCGTGATTGGGCTGTGGCTCATGGTCTCGCCCTACGTGCTCGGCTATTCCGGTGAAGGTTTTCTCCGGGTCTACCATACAAGTCTGGGAGCTGTGGCGGTGGTCCTCGGCGTCCTCCAACTGTGGCAGGACTGGGATCTGAGTGACCAGGATATGCTGAAGCACGGGCAATAGGCCGGTAGATGTCAGCAGGCCCGCTGCAAGATCGGCGGGCCTGCTCTCGCTCATCTTTTTACCAGATCCTGATAGTCCGGGTGCTTCTCGATCCACGCTTTCACGAATGGGCATTGCGGGATCAGTTTCAATCCGGCCGCGCGGACCTGGTCGAGTGCGCCTTGCACTAGCTTTGAGCCGACGCCCTTGCCCCCAAGTTCCTTCGGCACGTCGGTATGCTCGAATGTGATGACGCTGCCATCGAGCTTGTAATGTTCGGTCGCAAGATGGCCTTCCATCTCCAGCTCGAAACGGTGATGGGCCTTGTTGTCGATGACGTCGCTCATGGTGTCTCCGGTCAGCTCTTTAGCGAGTCCGTCAGCATCTTGCGGATCGACCAGACCTCGCCCTCCGACGAGCCCTTGATGTCGTCGATCTTCCAGCTGCCAGCCTCGCGCACGAAATCATAACGCACGACCTGGTCGGCGGGTTTGCGGTCAATGAGGTGGTCGGCGATGGTCGCCTTGTCGGCCCGGTCTTCTCGGCGTCAACCTTGACCGATCTCACGTCCGGTTCCTGCGACTTGGTGACGGGATCGAAATCGAACGACCCGACGTCGCCCTTGGGCGTGTATCTCTGTAGACCGATATGCGGGGCGGTTCGGTTCAATCGGTCGTTTTGGCGAGCCGTGAATCCTCCGGCTGTTGCTGCAGGCGCAGGCAGCCCTGGCAGATGACCAGCGAGCGGTTGACCCTGGCCTCCTGCTCGACCTCGACGCCGTCCTGCGCCTGCCACCATTCCTTCGAATAGGGCTGGACCGCTTGCGACCTGTTGCGCTCGGATCGGGCCGCGGTCCGTCTCGGCTCGGAGCCAGCACGTGGATGGTTGGGATCCTCGCCGGCGCCATCCCAGGCGTAGCGCGCAGGCTTGAAGGCGGGATCCGAGGCCAAATGGGCTTGCGGTCCCATGGCACATCCGGCAAGCGCCAGCGACAACAGGAGGAGGGCGGGCGCTTTGACCATGATGCGGCACTCTGTACGCGAGAACTGCCCGAGGTTGCGCCGATCGGGTTTAAAATTTCCTGAACGACCGCCGCTCTGCCGACGACCGAGGCGAATGCGTCACGTAACTCTCCTGCTCACACTGCACGCAATCCCGCGCGGCCGGCGGCCTTGCGGGGGCGCGGGCGATGGCGATAAATGGGCTGCAAGGAGCGGGCGGCCAGCGCGCCGTCCGCCGTCGAAGAGGAAGCCCCATGCAGCCCCTGCGCATGTCCCGCCGCGTCATGAATCTTGCTTACATGCTGACCCAGAACGCGCGGCGGCATGGATCGCGCCCAGGCTTCGTCTGGGGTGACAAGTCCTGGAGCTGGAGCGAGATCGATAAGCAGGTCTCGGCGCTGGCTGCCGCGCTCGCCGTGCGTGGCATCAAGAAAGGAGATCGCATCCTCGTTCATTCCAAGAACGGCGACGAGATGTTCTTTTCGATGTTTGCCGCGTTCAGGCTCGGCGCGATCTGGGTTCCCACCAATTTCCGTCTGATGCCCGACGAGGTCACCTATCTCGCGCAGGCCTCCGGGGCGAAGGCGTTTTTGTGCCACGCCGATTTTCCCGAGCACGCTGCGGCCGTCAGCGGCGGCGCGCTGGAGTTCACCTGGAGCATCGACGGCAAGGCGTCGTTCGGCGAGACGTCGGTCGCGGATGCCATCGCCTCGCAGGCAGGCGCCGCAGTCGAGCACGTCGCAGTCGAGCACGACGATCCCTGCTGGTTCTTCTTCACCTCCGGCACCACGGGTCGCTCCAAGGCCGCGGTGCTGACCCACGGCCAGATGGGTTTTGTGATCACCAATCATCTCGCCGATCTCACGCCCGGCACGACGGAAGCCGATGCATCGCTGGTGGTGGCGCCGCTCTCGCACGGCGCCGGCGTGCACCAGCTGATGCAGACTGCGCGCGGCGCACGCACAGTGCTGTTGCCGACCGAGAGGTTCGACATCAACGAGGCGTTCCGCCTGATCGAGGCGCATCGCGTCAGCAATCTCTTCGTGGTGCCGACCATCCTGAAGATGATGGTCGAGCATCCCGCGGTCGACAAGTACGACCATTCCTCGCTGCGCCAGGTAATCTATGCCGGCGCACCGATGTATCGCGAGGACCAGAAGACCGCGCTGAAGAAGCTCGGCAAGGTCATCGTGCAATATTTCGGCCTTGGCGAGGTCACCGGCAACATCACCGTGCTGCCGGCGGCGCTGCACGATGCCGAGGACGGTCCGCATGTGAAGCTCGGCACCTGCGGCTTCGAGCGCACCGGCATGCAGGTCTCGATCCAGGACGACGAGGGCCGTGAGCTGGGCGCCAACCAGAGCGGCGAGATCTGCGTGATCGGCCCCGCAGTGTTCGCCGGCTATTACAACAACCCCGAGGCCAACGCGAAGGCGTTCCGCAACGGCTGGTTCCGCACCGGCGATCTCGGTCACATGGACGAGGAGGGGTTCGTCTATATCACCGGCCGCGCCTCCGACATGTACATCTCGGGCGGCTCCAACATCTATCCGCGCGAGATCGAGGAGAAGATCCTGACCCATCCGTGCGTCGGAGAGGTCGCCGTGCTCGGCGTGCCCGATCCGACCTGGGGCGAGGTCGGCGTCGCCGTCTGCGTTGCGCGCGAAGGCGAGAAGCCCGTGAGCGAAGCGGAGATGGCGGCGTTCCTTTCGCCGAAGGTGCCGCGCTACAAGATGCCGAAGCGATTCTTTTTCTGGGACGCCTTGCCGAAGTCCGGATATGGCAAAATCCCAAAACGCATGGTGCGCGACGAGCTCGAGGCACGCGGGCTGCTCGATCTCGACAAGACGAAAGCGGGCTGAGCGGTCGTCATGCGCAGCATCAAGCAGCCGGGCACGCCGATTCCCGAGCGCATCCAATGGGTGGAGGCGAGGGGACGTGCCTTCTCGTTCACGCTTCAACCAGGTTTGCCGCTGCTGGAGGCTGCGCGCCGCGGCTTTGCGGCAGAGGGATTTGCCGGCGGCGTGCTGAACTTTGGCAGCGGCGCGCTCGGGCCGTTCGCCTATGTGATGCCGGCGCTGTCCAAGACCGGTGAGAACGCCGCGTTCTACAGCGACACGTTTCGGCCCGCGGGCGTGACGCGCACGAAGCTCGGCAGCATGACGCTCGGCACACGGGACGGCGCGCCGTTCTTTCATTGCCACGGGCTCTGGACCGAGGCCGATGGCAAGGCGAGCGGCGGCCACATGCTGCCGGACGCGACGATCGTCGCCGAGCCGTTTTTGGTCGAGGCTTTTGGGATTGACGGAGCGACGTTCACTGCTGAGGCGGATTCTGAGACGAACTTCAAGCTGTTCGGACCGGTCGTAGCGGCAAGCGGTGGCGCACGTACGACGAGTCGCGCTTTCGCGCTGCGGCTGCGCCCCAACCAAGATTTTGCCGGCTGCCTCGAAGGCTTCTGCCGTGCGCAGGGCATATCGCGAGCGAAGCTCCATGGCGGCGTCGGCTCGACCATCGGCGCACGCTTCACCCAGGGCGGCATCACCGAGCCATTCGCCACTGAGCTCGCCATCATGGCCGGCACGATAGCGCCCGGGAGCTCTGGCGCTCTGGAAGCGACCCTCGATATCGCATTGATCGACTACACCGGTGGAATCGCCGAGGGACGCTTGGTTCGCGGCGACAATCCCGTGCTGATGACCATGGAGTTGGTGCTGGAGGCGCTGGGCTAGGCCTCGACCGGTGCTGGCAGTAGTGCTCGAATGCCACTTCCATGAAATGATTGTTCCTGATACGTTCCTGGTGTGAATTTTAGCGGGGACAGGAACATGGGCCGGAAAGGACGCCGTCAGACCACGTTGCGAGCGCCGTATCTCAAGCGTGTCTGGCTCGATCGTTCGCAGGTCGAGGATTGGGAGGCCTATCCGTTCTGTCTTCCCGTATTTAGGGACGAGTTCGATCTGAGCTTCGATACCGCCGTGACGATCATCGTCGGCGAGAACGGGACCGGCAAATCGACCATCCTCGAAGGCATCGCGGGGATGGCCGGATTTGCCAGCACCGGCGGCCGCAAGGGCTTTCAGGAGATCGATGGCGGCATGGAAGTCACCGGCGTAGAGCTGTCTGCCGCCTTGAAGGCTGCCTGGGTGCCGAAGGTAACCGACGGCTGGTTCTTCCGGGCCGAGACATTCTTTTCTGTTGGGCGCTATCTGGATCGCTCGGCCGGGAGTGCTGCGCAACTCATGGAAGGTGTGTTTGGCGCGAGCGTTGAGGAAGCGCCGGACTATCTCTCCTTTTCCCACGGGGAGGGCTTTCTGGTTTTTCGAGGAACGCTGCCAGAAGCAGGGCATCTATATCTTCGATGAGCCGGAATCAGCATTGTCGCCGGCGCGGCAGATGGACTTCCTCAACCTCCTGCATCGGATGGATCGCTCCGGCAATTGCCAGGTCATCATGGCGACCCATGCGCCTCTGCTGATGGCTTATCCAAATGCGCAGCTGCTTCGGCTCGGGAAATACGGCCTGGAGCCGACGACGGTGGAGCAAACCGATCATTACCGGGTGATGCGCGAATTCTGTGACGATCCGCGGGGGTTCGTCGAGGCGACGTTGACGGAGTAGGGGAGCCGGTTGACGGTCGCTCTGTCGTCATTGCGAGGAGCTCTTGCGACGAAGCAATCCAGAATCTTTCCGGGGAGGCACTCTGGATTGCTCCGCTGCGCTCGCAATGACGGTGTATGCGGCATCGGCTCAGTACCGATTGAGGTTCAAGTCCGGAGACAGCTTCGCATCCTCCTATTCGATAATCAGAAATGCGGATAAGGAGAAATATCTCTGCTTGCAGTCGTAGACCTTCCCATGGGTGTTTTGCCCGCCGAGCCACGCAACACGTTGTGGCCTGCGCGAACGCTCCGCCGCAGCGACACCACGAACAGGTCTCCCCCCGGCCCCAAAATGCGCTACGATGATCGGAGCGCGCTTCGAAGTCGCGCACGATCAACGAGACGCATGAGGAAACGAGATGAGGGTGACGATTGGACGGCGCACGGCCGTGGCTGCGGCGCTGGCGGCGGTGGGAGCGGCGGCATTGACTGCGGCTTTTACACCGGCCTGGGCCCATGGGCCGACCCGGCAGAAGGTGCGGGAATCCATCGAGATCAACGCAGCCCCGGCCAAGGTGTGGGCCGCGATCGGAAACTTCCAGGACATGAGCTGGCTACCGCCCGTCACCAAGACTGAGGGCGAGAAAGGCAATGAGATCGGCGCGACGCGCCGTCTGACGCTGACCGGCGGCGCCACCGTCGACGAGGAGCTCTACAAGTTCGAGGCCGCAGGGATGACCTATTCCTACCGCATCACCACCGTCGATGTGAAGGTGCTACCGGTGACCAACTATTCCTCGACGCTGACGGTGGCGCCGAGCGCCGACGGCAAAGGCTCGACGCTGGAATGGACCGGCGCGTTCTACCGCGGCTTTCCCAACAACGATCCGCCGCCGGAGCTGAGCGACGAGGCCGCCGTCAAAGCGGTGAAGGGGCTTTATCAGGCCGGGCTCGAGTCGCTGAAGAAGAAGATCGAAAGCGGAAGCTGAGCGTGCGGGCTCTGGTTCTGGCGGCGCTTGCCGCCAGCATCGCGCATGCGTCCGCTGAAGAGGCCTTCGTCACCAACCAGCTCAGCGACGACCTGATGGTCGTGGACCTCGCCACCGCACGTGCGGTGGCAACCATCCCGATCGGCGGCAAGCCGGCCGGCGTAGCCGTCAGCGCGGATGGGCGCTTTGCCTATGTGACGAGCCCGGATGCCAAGGCCGTGACGGTGGTGGACGCAGCAACGCGGAAGGTCGCCGGCCGGATCGAGGTCGGCGGTGGGCCGCTCGGCATCGCCGTCGCGCCTGATGGCAAGACGATCTACGTCGCCGACTGGTACGCCGCCGCGGTGCGCGTGATCGATGCGGCGACGCGCAGCGTCACGGCCAGCGTCGCGGTCGGTGCTTCGCCGTCGGGCCTCGCCGTGACGCCCGACGGCCGCTGGCTGCTTTCGGCGGACCGCGACGACGACAGTCTCTCAGTGGTCGATACCGCGACACGCGAGCGCAAGGCGAGCATCAAGGTCGGCACGCGTCCTTTCGGCGTCACCATCGACGCCGATGGCAGGCGCGCCTACACCGCCAATGTGGGCTCGAACGACGTCTCCGTGATCGACATCGCGGCGGGCGGCGAGATCGGCCGCGTGCCGGTCGGGATGCGGCCCTATGCGGTGGCGCTGGCGCAAGGGCGCGGCTTCGTTACCGACCAATATGGCGGCACTGTCAGCGTGTTCGATCTGGCGACGCTGAAGCCGGTGAAACGCATCACCGTCGGCGACTACCCGGAAGGTATCGCCGCCACCGCGGACGGCAAGCGCATCATCGTGGCCAATTGGGAGAGCAACACGCTCAGTATCATCGATGCGGCCGAACTGAAGGTCGTGGGCGAGGTCAAGACCGGCGACGGCCCGCGGGCGTTCGGGACGTTTTTGCGGAGGACGGAGTAGGGCGGGTTGCGCACCAATGCCTCCGCGCCAACTTACGATCTCCGGTCGTCTCCCGGACGCGGTTGCCGCTTCTGCTGATGTTCGGATGAGTGCTCGTCTCGGATCGCCTTTGCAATCATCTCGTCCTTGTCCCGCGCGATATCCGTCTCACGACCACTATCAGCAAGGTCGAAGACGGCGGAAATATCTGCTTTCAGTTTTGAGGCGGCCGGCATGGTCGCTTCTCCGTCACGCGAACCCCGCTTTAAACAGGTGTGCAGGATATCTTCAATTTGGTGAAAGAGAAAATCCGGTTCGCGCGCCCGCAGCGCCGCCGGTGCGGCGTAACCCCAGCACACGGCGCCGCAGGCAATCCCGACAGCCCGCGCCGCCTCGATGTCGCGTACCTCGTCGCCGATCGCAATCACGTGGCTTGGGTCCACGCCGGCGCGCCGGATGACACGGCGGAATTTCGCGGGCTTGCCGAACAGCGACGCGGCGCAGTCGAAATGTGAAAACAGCGCCGCGGCTTTGCCGAGCTTCTCGCGCGCATTGGCCTCGCTGTCCGATGTCACCAGCGCAAGCTGCACGCCATCCTCAGTCAACGCCCGCAACATCGCCTCGACGCCCGCAAACAGCGGAATCTCCGCCGCCGCCTCCGCTTTCAGCCGCCGCGCATGCCGCGCGATCGCCGGCAGCTTCCACAAGGGCACCTCGAGCCGGCTGAGGATCTCGCGCGTTGAGGCATGCCGCAGCCCCTCGACATCCTCATCCGCAACGCGGCGGAAGCCGAAGCGGTCGGCGACATCGTTGATGGTGCGCAGGAACCACGGAAAGCTGTCGGCCAGCGTGCCGTCGAGATCGAAGATGGCGAGGGAGTAGGGCATGTATGCAGGAATGACCGTCGAGTTAAAATGATGGGCGACCAGGGCCTCAATTAGGTAGTCTTGCCAACTATCGTTGTGAATTCGAATTTCCGGGTATCTAGAGCGATCGTCTCCTGCAGCAGCGCAAAGAGAATACCAACGGCAAATAGCAAGCTATGGTATTCTTCATAAAAGCGAGATTTCACGTCATCTTCATCGGCTCGAAACGCTGAGCGGATCTGTCGATCACCGTGGATCATCCGCGAACGGAAATTGTATACGTCCGAAATCCATTTATGCAGCCACTTAGAGCTGCCCCTTGATTGAAAGATGGCAGTCAATTTGTCCTTTAGCTGCCCAACTGAAGATCGCCCGCCCTCGACTAGAAGTGCCTCAATTCCGGCAACTGCCCATACAAAGTCTGAAAGTTCATCGTTGCGGTAGTCAGTGACAAATAGCCTAGTAAAGAAATTCAGGGAACGCGAAGCAGGTGAGTCACTGTAGCCATCAAAAATGCCATTGTTCCTAAATATCCAATTGATTGTCGTCTCCGGCTTAACGTCATTTCTTAGTTCAAACTTTTCTTCATACAGAAATTCAAGAGCCTCGTTGATATGAGACTTATAGTATTTCCGGTAACGGTGCGGGCTTGCCTCCGAGCCACCACGCGTTGTCGATGGGGCGCACAGACCCGGGAAAAGCAAAGGTCAGGGAAAACAGATAGGACTGGATTGAAAGGTCGAGCTCAACCGGCAGAATATCCGCCCAAATTGCTTTGAGCTCGCTGGCGGACATTTTGACGAGCCTGCCGGAGTGATCTCTCTTCCCAAACCGCTTGGCGCCAGGGAATTTGAACGAGCCTGAGAATTCCAACGTCCATCGAACGGGGATGATGAATTTGAGGTTCAGATATTTTTCCTCTGTTCGTGTCAGCTTCCTGCTTCGTACGAACAGTTTTTCGCCGTCATCGACGTATCCCCTCGGATCCTCATTTCGCGCCCGGGTTGGAGATACTCAATTAAATTCTTGATATGCTCGCGCGAAATGTCCGAGTCGGTCGCGAACGGGGCGACGATTTGGTAGACCGACTTGACCTTCATTGAGGAGGCGTCATGGAGGAGTGGCTCTTAGCGCTGCTGCGCGTCGTTGACAGACCTCACTCCGCCGCCTCGCTCGCCGTCCTTCGCCGCTTCGGCTTCCTTGCCTTCGCCAGCACCGGCGCCAGAAACTTCCCCGTATAGCTCCGCGGCGCTTTCGCGATGTCTTCCGGCGGGCCCCAGGCGACGATCTCGCCGCCGCCGTCGCCGCCTTCGGGGCCTAAGTCGATGACCCAGTCGGCGGTCTTGATGACTTCCAGATTGTGCTCGATCACGACGACCGTGTTGCCCTGCGCGACCAGCTCGTGCAGCACCTCCAGCAGCTTCTTGACGTCGTGGAAGTGCAGGCCGGTGGTCGGCTCGTCCAGGATGTAGAGCGTGCGGCCGGTGGCGCGCTTCGAGAGTTCTTTCGCCAGCTTGACGCGCTGGGCTTCACCGCCCGACAGGGTCGTCGCCTGCTGGCCGACGTGGATGTAATCGAGGCCGACGCGGTGCAGGGTCTGAAAGGTCTCGCGCACGCGCGGCACCGCCTTGAAGAACTCGGCAGCTTCCTCGACGGTCATGTCGAGGACGTCGGCGATGCTCTTGCCTTTGAAGAGCACTTCGAGCGTCTCGCGGTTGTAGCGCTTACCCTTGCAGACGTCGCAGGTGACGTAGACGTCGGGCAGGAAGTGCATCTCGATCTTGATGACGCCGTCGCCCTGGCAGGCTTCGCAGCGGCCGCCCTTGACGTTGAACGAGAAACGGCCGGGCTCGTAGCCGCGCGCCTTGGATTCGGGCAAGCCGGCGAACCACTCGCGGATCGGCGTGAAGGCGCCGGTGTAGGTCGCAGGATTCGAGCGCGGGGTGCGGCCGATCGGCGACTGGTCGATGTCGATGATCTTGTCGATGTGCTCGAGGCCTTCGATGCGATCGTGGGGCGCGGCGCCTTCGCTGGCGTTGTTCAGTTTGCGGGCGATGGCGCGGTACAACGTGTCGATCAGCAGCGTTGACTTGCCGCCGCCGGAAACGCCGGTGACGCAGGTGAACAGGCCGAGCGGAATCTCCGCGGTGACGTTCTTGAGGTTATTGCCGCGCGCGTTCACCACCTTGATGGTGCGGCGATGGTTTGGCGGGCGCCGCTCCGGCACCTCGACCTCGAGCTCGCCGGTGAGATATTTGCCGGTGAGCGATTTCGGGTTGCGCATGATCTCGGCAGGCGTACCCTCGGCGATGATGTTGCCGCCATGCATGCCGGCGCCGGGACCGATGTCCAGGACATGGTCGGCGAGCAGGATGGCATCTTCGTCATGCTCGACGACGATCACGGTATTGCCGAGATCGCGCAGGCGCTTGAGCGTATCGAGCAGGCGCGCGTTGTCGCGCTGATGCAGCCCGATCGACGGCTCGTCCAGCACGTATAGCACGCCGGTCAGGCCCGAGCCGATCTGCGAGGCGAGGCGGATGCGCTGGCTCTCGCCGCCGGACAGCGTGCCGGAGGAGCGCGAGAGGGTGAGATAGTTGAGGCCGACGTCGAGCAGGAAGGTCAGGCGCTCGCGGATCTCCTTGAGGATGCGGCCGGCGATCTCGTTCTGCTGGGTGTTCAGCGCCTCCGGCACGGTCTCGAACCAGGCGCCGGCGCCCTTGACCGACAGCTCCGAGATGTCGCCGATATGCTTGCCACCGATCTTGACGCAGAGCGCCTCGGGCTTCAGCCGAAAGCCCTTGCAGGCCTCGCAGCGCACGTCGTGGAAATACTTCGCGAGCTCCTCGCGCGCCCACTCGCTCTCGGTCTCGCGATAGCGGCGGTTGATGTTGGTGATGACGCCCTCGAACGGCTTCTTGGTGTCATAGGAGCGCACCCCGTCCTCGTAGGAGAACTTGATCTCGTCCTCGCCGGAGCCATAGAGGATCGCGTCTTTCGTCTTCTTCGCAAGATCCTTCCACTTGGTGTCGAGCGTGAACTTGTAGTGCTTGCCGAGCGCGGTCAGCGTCTGCACGTAATAGGGCGATGACGACTTGGCCCAGGGCGCGATCGCGCCCTTGCGCAACGTTACATCCTTGTCGGGGACGACGAGATCCTCGTCGACATGCTGCTCGACGCCGAGCCCGCCGCAGGCGGGGCAGGCGCCGTAGGGGTTGTTGAAGGAAAACAGTCGGGGCTCGATCTCCGGAATGGTGAAGCCGGAAACCGGGCAGGCGAACTTTTCCGAGAACAGCATGCGCTCGGGACCGCTCTTGTCGTGGATCTTTGCGGTCTTCTTTTTCTCTTCCGCAGGCGCCGCCGCTCCCGGCGCCTCGGCGAACTCGACGACGGCGAGGCCTTCGGCGAGCTTCAGCGCGGTCTCAAAGCTTTCGGCGAGGCGCTGGCCGATGTCGGGCCGCACCACGATGCGGTCGACGACGACGTCGATGTCATGCGGGAATTTCTTGTCGAGCGTCGGCGCCTCGGCGAGCTCGTAGAAGGTGCCGTCGATCTTGACGCGCTGAAAGCCCTTCTTGAGCCATTCGGCGAGTTCTTTCCGGTATTCGCCCTTGCGGCCGCGCACGACCGGCGCGAGCAGATAGAGGCGGGTACCCTCGGGCAGCGCCAGCACGCGGTCGACCATCTGCGACACGGTCTGGCTTTCGATCGGCAGGCCTGTGGCGGGCGAGTAGGGCACGCCGACGCGCGCCCACAACAGGCGCATGTAGTCGTAGATCTCTGTCACCGTGCCGACGGTCGAGCGCGGGTTCTTCGAGGTCGTCTTCTGCTCGATCGAGATCGCCGGCGACAGGCCGTCGATTTGGTCGACGTCCGGCTTCTGCATCATCTCAAGGAACTGGCGGGCATAGGCCGAGAGCGATTCGACGTAGCGGCGCTGGCCCTCGGCATAGATGGTGTCGAAGGCGAGCGAGGATTTGCCGGAGCCGGAGAGGCCGGTGAACACCACGAGCTTGTCGCGGGGAATCTCGACGTCGACATTCTTGAGGTTGTGCTCGCGCGCGCCACGGATCGTAATTGCGCGCAGGCTTGAGCCCGCGTTCTGCTGTTGGCGCTTCGCCTTGATCACTTCATCCATCCTGGTGGTCCTCAAGGAATCCCAAAGGCGCGCGATCGCGCCAACGAAAAAGGCGCGCTTCGCCCGGAACCGGGATCGGCGCCGATGGGTATGGTCAGCGAACGTAGGAAGAACGGCGACGGATTTCCAGTGGGGTTTGCGAATCGTCAACGGATTGTTGGCGCGCTGGCGGCATCTGGCAGCAGCAGGGCCTGGAACAGTCCCGAAGAGCCGCTGCGGCGCCGCGCGAAAACAAAAAGGCCGGCGCAAGGCCGGCCTTTCGTAACGCGATGGCGTTGGAAGCGAAGATCAGTACTTCGCGACCACCGGGCCCCCGAAGTGATAGTTCACGCCGACCTGCACGGTGTGGAAGTTGAGCGTGCCGGTGGGCAGGGCGCCAGAGAAGTAGGTCTCGCCGCCGAGGCTGCGATAGAGGTACTCGCCCTTGACCGACCACTGCGGAGCGAAGAACGCTTCGACGCCCGCACCGACGGTCCAGCCGGAGTGCCACTTGCTGTCCGAGGCGGTCACGCCGAGCGCGGAGAGGCTGAGCTTGTTGTCGATCCAGGCGTAACCGCCGGTGCCGTAGAACAGGACCTGATTGACGGCGTAGCCGATGCGGCCGCGCACGGTGCCCATGGCATCGGTCTTCGAGCTCAGTGTGGTGGAGACAACACCGAAGCCGGGGACAGCGACGGGGCCGGTCGCCGAAGCGCTGACGTCAGCCCAGGCGCCATCAGCCTCGACACCGAACACGACGTTGCCGGTCTGCCAGTTGTAGCCGGCAGTGCCGCCGACGAAGCCGCCCTTCATCTTCGGGTCGCCCGAGCCGTTCTCCCAGGCGCCGCCGCCGACGATACCGAGGTAGAAGCCGGTCCAGTTGTAGACCGAGGCCACAGCCACCGGAGCCTTGGTGTAGGGGCGAGCCGCGAGATCGGCCGCCGAAGCCGGAGCGGCGAGTGCGAACAAACAGGCCGAAGCCAACAAAACTTTTTTCATTTTCAACTTAATCCCAGTCCCAGTTTCTATTGTTGCCTTCCGCGAGCGGAAAGACATCGGACGCTGTGGTCCAACTGAGGTCGTGCATACACCGTTGAAGCCGCAAGTTGTGTACCCGAAAAGCCACGGTATGCTGAAAGGTAGTGCTGGCTGCCCTATTCGTGCCGCCTGTGCAGCAAAAAGGCCGGCGCGAGGCCGGCCTTTGATCGTGAGCAGTATCAGAGGGATCTCAGTACTTCGCGATCACCGGACCACCCCAGCGATAGTTGACGCGGATGAGGCCCATGTCGACGTCCTGACGGATACGCTCGGTCTGAACGAACGCACCGCCAAACGTGAAGTCGACGTTACGATTGCCGAGGAAAATGTGATTGTACTCGAAGCCTACAGACCAGTTCGGAGCGAAGCCGAACTCGAGGCCCGCACCAACGGTGCCGCCCCAGCGGGTTTCGCGAGCCGAGCCGAACACCGTACCGGCACCTACGAACCCTGGTGCGACGAGAAGGTCATATTTGTCGTTAACCACCGCAGCGCCGCCCTTCACGTAGAGCAACACATTGTTCCAGGCATAGCCAACCTGGCCGGTTATCAGGCCGAAAGCATCGATTCGCGTACGATCCTGCTGAAACGCTAGAGTCGGGCTGATGTTGTCTCCGCGGAAGTCAGCCCAGTTGCCTTGGCCTTCGACACCGAACACCCAATTCGCGGACTGCCAGCGGTACCCGATCTGGCCACCGACTGTGCCGCCGGTCGCGTCATGGCAGCCATCGGTGACGAGAGCGCCGCCTGCGGGAGGCACAAAGTCCCAGCAGTTGCGGCTCGAGCCGCCACCGCCGTTGATGCCGATGTAGAAGCCGCTCCAGTCATAGATGGTGGCGACCATCGGCGCCGGAGCCTTGGTGTAGGGACGCGCGGCGAGATCCGCCGCGCTGGCGGGAGCCGACAGCCCCAACGCCACCGCACCGATTGCACCAAGTAAAATCTTGTTCATTGCAAGTCTCCCCATTGTCGTCCGCTTCTCGAGACCCTCGAAGCGGCGGATCAGGCGCAACGCCCATGAATTAACTGCGAGGCAAGGCTAACCCAATCGAGTGGCAGAGTCCGTTCCCGAAATGCAACAGTCGTGGGACATTAGAGACACCTCTAACTTGATGAATGTTAAGTTGTTTTGCTCGTTTGCGGGAACCCAAAAAGGTTCCATTCGGCGCCGTGAATTTTTTCGGTCACGGGGCAGCCATAGCGTCCTGCATTCGCGCATCAACCTCCGAAGAACAAATCTGGAACAGAATTCAGATCGGTGCTATATGTGGGGATAACCTGAGGGGATACGGGCTGATCGGCCCCTGCGAAGCGTATAGGGTCCACGACAGGGTAGCGGCGGAGCGCGGGCGCGCGGCCCGGCCTTTTGAATTCAGTGGCATTCGGAGTGGAGAGCGGCGATGGCGGGAAGCGTCAACAAGGTCATTCTGGTCGGTAACCTCGGCAAGGATCCGGAGATCCGGCGCACTCAGGACGGGCGGCCGATTGCGAATTTGAGCGTTGCGACCTCGGAGACTTGGCGCGACAAGGCGACCGGCGAGCGCAAGGAAAAGACCGAGTGGCACCGTGTCGTGATCTTCAATGAAGGTCTGTGCAAGGTTGCCGAACAGTACCTGAAGAAGGGCGCCAAGATTTACGTCGAGGGCGCGCTTCAGACCCGCAAATGGACCGACCAGAGCGGTGTGGAGAAATACTCGACCGAGGTGGTGCTTCAGGGCTTCAACTCGACCCTCACGATGCTCGACGGCCGCAGCGGTGGCGGAGGCGGCAGCTTTGGCGATGAGCCGGGCGGCGATTTCGGCTCCTCTGGTCCCGTCAGCAGCGCGCTGCGCCGCCCGGTGGCCGCCGCTGGAGGTGGCCGCAACAGCGACATGGACGACGATATCCCGTTCTGAGGCTAACGCAGGGGCATTCCTCCTCCGGCTGCCGCGCGTAGAACGACAGGAGTTCGCACCAATTCGCGGGTGAGGTGTGGTTTTCGGGCTAGCCTCATCCCTTGCCTCAGTTTGACGCTGGATGAGGCTTGTGCCCGCTGCCTGAGGCCGCTGGGCCACAGCGCCATTCGCCATAGCTCCATCCGCGGCGTGAGCGCGACCATCACCGGATCATGATCTTGCTCGCGTTTGGTGGTGGCGGGCCTGGCCGCGCCGGGGCCACGGCCCATCATGCACGGCGTGATTTTCAGGGTGTGCCGGGCAGCTCCGGACGATCCGTTCCAGCCCGCTGAATGCCGTGGCGGGGAGCGCGTAAGTCTCTGGAAAAACAGTCGGAAAAAGCGCTTCCCTGAACTTCGCAAGGGTGGTTATGAGGGCTTCGATGCGCTATATGATTCCCAGATAAATACTCACCGGATTCCCCTTTGGCTGACGACGACAAGAAGCCCGGCGACCAGCTGGCGCAACCCTCGGACATTCGCCCCGTCTCCATCTTCGAGGAGATGAAAAAGTCCTACCTCGATTACGCCATGAGCGTGATCGTGGCGCGTGCGCTGCCCGATGCCCGCGACGGACTGAAGCCGGTGCACCGCCGCATCCTGTACTCGATGCACGAGCAAGGGCACACGCCAGATAAGAAGTACGTCAAGTCCGCCCGCGTGGTCGGCGACGTCATCGGTAAGTATCATCCGCACGGCGACCAGTCGATTTACGACGCGATGGTCCGCATGGCGCAGGACTTCTCGATGCGCGTGCCGCTGATCGACGGTCAGGGCAATTTCGGCTCGGTCGATGGCGATCCGCCTGCCGCCTATCGTTACACCGAAGCGCGTCTCACGCGATCCGCGCTGGCTCTGTTGGCCGATATCGACAAGGACACCGTCGATTTCCAGCCGAACTACGATAACAACGAGACCGAGCCGTCGGTTCTTCCGGCCAAGTTCCCGAACCTTCTGGTCAACGGCGCGGGCGGCATCGCAGTCGGAATGGCCACGAACATTCCGCCGCATAATCTCGGCGAGGTCATCGATGCCTGCGTGGCGCTGATCGACAATCCCGCGCTCACCATTGACGAGCTGATCAACATCGTTCCCGGACCGGATTTTCCAACTGGCGGCGTCATTCTCGGACGCGCCGGCATCCGCGCCGGTTATCACCTCGGCCGCGGCTCGGTGATGATGCGCGGCAAGGTCACGATCGATACCATTCGCAAGGAGCGTGAGGCGCTCATCGTCACCGAAATTCCGTACCAGGTGAACAAGGCGACGATGGTGGAGCGCATCGCCGAGCTGGTCAAGGAGAAGAAGATCGAGGGCATCGCCGATCTGCGCGATGAATCCGACCGCGACGGCTTCCGCGTCGTCATCGAGCTGAAACGCGACGCCGTGCCCGACGTGGTGCTGAACCAGCTCTACAGATTTACGCCGCTGCAGACGAGCTTCGGCGTCAACATGGTTGCGCTCGACAGCGGTCGGCCGCGGATCATGAATCTGAAAGACCTGCTCGCCATCTTCGTCGACTTCCGTGAGCGGGTCGTCACGCGGCGGACCAAGTTCCTTCTGGGCAAGGCGCGCGACCGCGCGCATATCCTGGTCGGCCTGGCGATCGCTGTCGCCAATATCGACGAAATGATTCGTGTCATCCGTACCTCACCGGACCCGACCACAGCACGCGACACCCTGATGTCGCGCGACTGGCCGGCCCGGGACGTCGAGGACATGCTGACCCTGATCGATGACCCGCGCCACCGCATCAGCGAGGACGGCACGATCCGGCTGTCGATGGAGCAGGCCAGGGCTATTCTCGATCTGCGCCTGCAGCGCCTCACAGCACTCGGCCGCGACGAGATCCGCGAAGAGCTCGACACGCTCGCCGGCGAAATTGCCGATTATCTCGACATCCTGCGCTCACGCGCTCGCGTGCTTGATATCGTCAAGACCGAGCTTGCCGAGGTGAAGGCCGAGTTCGCGACCCCGCGCCGGACCGTGATCATCGAGCAGGAGGGCGAGGTCGAGGACGAGGACCTGATCCAGCGCGAGGACATGGTGGTCACCGTGTCGCACGCCGGCTACGTCAAGCGCGTGCCGCTTTCGGCCTATCGGGCGCAGCGCCGCGGTGGCAAGGGCCGCGCCGGCATGCAGACCCGCGACGAGGATTTTGTCTCGCGCCTGTTCGTGGCCTCCACGCATACGCCGGTGCTGTTCTTCTCCTCGCGCGGCCAGGTCTACAAGGAAAAGGTCTGGCGGCTGCCGATGGCCGCGCCGAACGCGCGCGGCAAGGCGCTGATCAACATCCTGCCGCTGGAGCAGGGCGAGCGCATCACCACCATCATGCCGTTGCCGGAGGACGAATCGACCTGGGGCAACCTCGACGTGATGTTCGCGACTACCGGCGGCAATGTCCGCCGCAACAAGCTGTCCGACTTCGTTGACGTCCGCCGCTCCGGCATCATCGCCATGAAGCTCGACGACAACGAAGCGATCGTCGACGTGCAGATCTGCACCGAGCACGACGACGTGCTGCTCACTGGCGCCGGCGGCCAGTGCATCCGCTTCCCCGTCACCGACGTGCGCGTGTTCACCGGGCGCACCTCGATGGGCGTGCGCGGCATTGCGCTGGCTGAGGGCGACAAGGTGATTTCGCTGGCGATTTTGCGCCATGTCGAGACAACTTCGGACGAACGCTCGGCCTATCTGAAGATGCGCCGCGCCGTGGCCGGCGAGGCGGCGACGGAGGAGCCTGCGGCGGATGTCGAGGCCGAGGAGACCTCGGGCAGCTTCCAGCTCGCCCAGGAACGCTATATCGAGATGTCGGCGCAGGAGCAGGTCGTGCTGACCGTCTCCGTCAACGGCTTCGGCAAGCGGACCTCGTCCTACGAGTACCGCACCACGGGCCGCGGCGGCAAAGGCATCGTCGCCATGAACGTCAACAACCGCAACGGCAACCTTGTGGCCTCGTTCCCGGTCGAGGACGCCGACCAGATCATGCTGGTCACCGACAAGGGCCAGCTGATCCGCTGCCCGGTCGAAGATATCCGCATCGCCGGCCGCTCGACGCAAGGCGTGATCGTGTTCGACACCGCCGAGGACGAGCATGTCGTCTCGGTCGAGCACATCACGGAAGAGGCGGAGAGCAACGGCGCGAATGGCGATTGACGATCTGAAGAGCCGCCGATTGATGCATTCCGTCTAGGCTCTTCGCGGCACCGTCCGCCTCTTGTCCGAGTGAAGCGCCGCACGACGTCGCTTCCGGTTCAGCCCGGAAGCGACGTCGCGCGTAAGACGTCCCTGAAAACCCCGTACTGCACTTGAAAGGCTCGCGGACTGTAGTCCTGGTAGTGTCCCGTAGTGACTACGACAACGAGATCGAGCTCCGGGACAATGCGGATCGACTGCCCGCCTCGACCAAGCGCGCCAACCCAGTGAATATCACGGCCGTTGAGCCGGGAGCGACCGAGCCACCACAAATATCCATACAACTGATCGTCGGTGGCCTTGAGCTTCGGTGCCGTCGATGTTTCGATCCATGCCTTCGAAACGATCTGGCGGTCGTTCCAGCGGCCGCCCGCTAGGATGAACTGTCCGATCTTCGCCATGTCGCGCGGTCTTAGACGCAAGCCGCCGCCGGCATCGGTATCGCCTCTGACCCTCGCCCACTGTGTGTTGGTTATTCCCAAAGGCTCGAACAGCGTCGCGCGCGCAAATTCGTCGAGAGGGCGTCCCGTTGCCTTACGGACAATGGCCGATACCAGCGTGAGCGCACCAGTACTGTAGAAGAACTCTTGCCCTGCCGCGGCCGTCACCGAGCGGCCAAGCACGTAACGACATGGGTCCCAAGCCATGTGCATGCGCGCCTCATCGTTGTTGTAATCTCCAGTGGCCGGAGTTGCCTCCACCCACTCCAGACCCATCGACATGCTGAGCACGTGCAATAGCTGGATGCGGTCCTTTTCGGGCGAACGCAAGTCAGACAATTCGGGGAAGAAGCTGAAGATCGGTTCATTGACACTGCGTATGAGTCCCCGATCGATCGCGATCCCGACTGCAAGGGATGCCACGCTCTTCGAGACCGACTTCATATTGTGGAGCGTACCGGCGTCAAAGGTGACGTTTTCCACCCGATGGCCATAAAAACGGCCGGGAATCTCATCGTCACCCCTGAAGTAGCGCTCGAAAACAAGCTTGCCGCTGCGCGCGACCACAGCGGCGTGCATGGTGGTGTTGGCCGCGAGTCGATCAGTCATCCTGCAGAGCGCAGGGCGATCAATGAGCTTGTCCTCGTTGACGGGGGCGACCGGCCAACCATCGTCTTGCGAGACCGGAACACCGCAGCCGTCGGGCATATCGGCGCACACACGCCAGGCGGTGGTGGTGCCAGCGCAGCTCCACCGAGGAGGGAAATAAAGTGGCGCCGTTTCATTGGAACTTCGCGCTCGACCTTTTCGATGGTCTCGACATCCGCAGGAGCGGATTCGCGCCTGCACGCTCGTTGGCGAGAATCCCGGATTACGCTGGCGCTCCATCCAGGCTACACACTCTAGCTAAATCTCCAGCTCCGTTCCGAACTCCACCACCTGCTTGGTCGGCACGCCGAAGAAGGCAGCCGAGCGTTCGGCGTTGCGCTGGAGGAAGGCGAACAGGGTTTCGCGCCAGACCCACATGCCCGGCACGTCCTCGCGCGGGATGATGGTCTCGCGGCCGACGTAATAGGTGATGTCGGAAAGGTCGATGCCGGGCAGCTTGCCCTGCCGGCAGGTGAGCGTCAGCCCCTCATAGATGGTCGGGTTCTGCATGAAGCCGTAATGCAGTATGACGCGGGTGATGCCGGGGATGATCTCGATCACCTCGGCGCGTTCCTCGTCGGCGATGTGCGGCAATTCCTCGATCAGGACGGTGACGAGGACGACACGCTCGTGCAGAACGTGGTTGTGCTTGACGAATTGCGTCAACGCCAGCGGCACGCCTTTCGGTGCCGAGGCGAGGAACACGGCGGTGCCGGGGAGGCGGGCACTGCACTTGTTGACTGCAGTTTCGATCAGGTCCTCCTCAGGCTGTCGCAGCTTGCCGCGGGCGGCCTCGACGAGCTTCACGCCAGCGCGCCAGGTCAGCATCAGGAACGCGACGAGGGCCGCCAGCAGCAGCGGAAACCAGCCGCCTTCGAACAGCTTGATCGAATTGGCCGAGAAGAAGATCACGTCGATCACAAAGAAGAAGCCGTTTACCGCGACCACGAGCCACGGCGAATAACCCCACTGGATCGCGACCAGGGCGGCGAGCAGCGTGGTGATCGCCATCAGCAGCGACACTGCGATGCCATAGGCGCCTGCAAGCGCATCCGAGGTGCCGAAGCTGAGCACCGCCCCTAACGTTGCGGCCGCCAGCAGCCAGTTCACCAAGGGCACGTAGATCTGGCCGATCGCAGCGCTCGTGGTGTGACGGATCAGCATGCGCGGCAGGAAGCCGAGCTGGATCGACTGCTGCGTTAGCGAGAACACGCCGGAGATGATCGCCTGCGAGGCGATCACCGTCGCGACTGCGGAGAAGGCGACCAGCGGATAGTGCAGGGCATCGGGGCAGAGCTGGAAGAACGGATTCTCGATCATCGTGGGATCGGTGATCAGGAGCGCAGCCTGGCCGAAATAGTTCAGCACCAGCGCAGGCAGGCAGACCGCGAACCAGGCGAGCCGGATCGGCAGGCGCCCGAAATGCCCCATGTCGGCATACATCGCCTCGCCGCCGGTCACCGCCAGGAATGCGGCGCCCAGGATCGCGAAGGAGACATGGAAATCCTGGTGGATCAGGAAGTCGAAGGCATAGAGCGGGCTGAGCGCGGCCAGCACCGCCGGCGCCTTGACGATGCCGTGGATGCCGAGCGCGGCGAGCACGATGAACCAGGCCATCATCACCGGCCCGAAGATGCGGCCGATGAATCCCGTGCCCTGCTTCTGCATCATGAACAGGCCGATCAGGATGGCGACGGTCACTGGCACCACGACCGGTGCGAGCGAGGGCGCATCCACCTTGAGACCTTCGATCGCGCTCAGCACCGAGATGGCAGGCGTGATCGCGCCGTCGCCATAGAGCAGGGCGGCGCCGACGAGGCCGACAACCAACAGATGGGCGCGCCATGTGCCGGGCTGGGCATGGCGGGCATGCAGCAGCGCCAGCAGCGCGACGATGCCGCCTTCGCCGCGATTGTCCGCGCGCAGGATCAACAGCGCATATTTCAGCGAGATGATCAGCAGCAGCGCCCAGAGGATCAGCGAGGCAATCCCCAGGACAGCTTCGGGAGCGAGGGTGGCGCCATGGGCGGCCGCCTTGGCGGCTTCCTTCAGGGCGTAGAGGGGGCTGGTGCCGATATCGCCATAGACCACCCCGAGGGCGCCCATGGTCATGGCAAGCGGCAGCGGATCAGGATGATGGCCGGAAGCGACAGCGGGCGTACTGGACAAAAGCGAACCCCCCAAGGGTTCGCGCCCAACGGGCCATTCCGCCGGGCGCGAGCATCAGCCAGTCTGCGACGAGACGTCGCAAATATCCATGGGGTTCATACTGGGATGAGATGACGCGAAGCTGACAGACCCGACTACGGGGTGCGGTCGGCGCTCACGAGGCGAGCCTCGCGGACATTGGTCTTGGTGCCGGCGCGGCGCAGGCAGGAGGCTTCAAAGTTCGGCCAGGCCTGCTGCGAGCAGTCCTTGCCGATGGTGCGGATGTCGAGGCGGTCGCTTTTAGCGAGTACTTGCGGCACGCTGGCTTCGACGGTCGGAGCAAAGCCGGGCAGAAGGGTGAGGGCTGCGGCAACACACGCGGAGAGTGCGATCGCTGAAAGAGCCTTGATCATTGACGGTCCCCTGTAATGTGGCCACTACGCCCAGCGTGCGGCCTGTCATTTGTTGGCCGGATTAGTAACCATGGCCAGTTTCCGGACGTCTTCGCGGGCGCGTGAAATGGTTTCGTTTGCGCTTCCTTTGTTTCGTCGCCGCTCCCAGGACGAAACAAAGGAAGGGGATTCCGACATGGTTTTGCGGGAAAACGGGCAGAAAACCTGCCCGGCTTGCCGGGCCGGGCCGGGCGCGGTAGGAGGAAGCCATGCCGCGCATCGCCTTCTATCCGGGTTCCTTCGACCCCATCACCAACGGCCATCTGGATGTGGTCCGGCATGCCGTTCCCCTCTGCGACAGGCTGGTGGTCGCGATCGGGGTCCATCCCGGCAAGAAGCCGCTGTTCTCGACCGAGGAGCGCCTGCAGATGCTCCACGATATCTGCGGGCCGCTGGCGGCCGCGGCCGGCTGTGCTCTCGAGGCCACCACCTTTGACGACCTTTCCGTGACCGCCGCGCGCAAGCATGGCGCGACCATCATGATTCGCGGTTTGCGCGACGGCACCGATCTCGACTACGAGATGCAGCTCGCCGGCATGAACGAGGCCATGGCGCCGGAGGTGCACACGGTCTTCCTGCCGGCTTCCCCCATGGTCCGCCCGATCACCGCCACACTAGTGCGCCAGATCGCAGCCATGGGCGGAGATGTTTCGACATTCGTGCCGCCGCTCGTCACAAGCCTGCTCAAGGCCAAATTCGCCGGGTAACGGCGCTTCTTCATCTCACCTGATCCGGAGTTTTCATGATCCGTCGTCTCGCAATCCTTGCCACGATGTTTGCCGCGCTCCTCGGCGTGGTCCCGGCCGGCGCACAGACCCTGCCGGCGGGTCTCGACAAGGCTAACGCCATTGTTATCGACACCACCAAGGGGCGCATCGTCATCAAGCTGCGGACCGATCTTGCGCCCCAACACGCCGAGCGTATCAAGCAGCTCGCGCGCGAGGGTTATTACAACAACGTGCCGTTCCATCGCGTGATGGACGGCTTCATGGCGCAGACCGGCGACGGCCAGAACTTCAACGGCACCGGCGGCTCGAAATATCCGAACCTGAAGCAGGAATTCTCCAAGGTGCATTTCGCACGCGGCATCGTCGGCATGGCCCGGCGCGGCGACAGCGTCGATACCGCCAACTCGCAGTTCTTCATCATGTTCGCCGACGGCGGCAGCCTCGACAATCAATACACCGTGGTCGGCGAAGTCGTGCAGGGCATGGACGTCGTCGACAAGCTGAAGAAGGCTCCTCCCGGTTCGAGCGGCGGCACAGTCACCGATCCCGACAAGATGGTGAAGGTGCAGGTCGCTTCCGACATTAAATAGGAGAGGCGATGGCGCGTTGCGGCGACAAGCTGCTGGTAGCTGCCGCGGCGCTTCTGCTCGGCACCTTCGGCGCGGCCGCCGAGGACGCGCGGGTCAATACTATCCAGGAGATATTCCAGCATCTGCGCACCTGCTGGAAGCCCCCCCCGGTGGCCAAGGCTCGCCCCATCGACATCACCGTCGTCGTGAGCTTCAACCGGGACGGAAACATTCTGGGCCATCCGAGGATTAGTTATGAATCCGCTGAGGCCTCCGACGATGACCGGCTGCAATACCGGATCGCGGTGATGGAGGCATTGCAACGCTGCACGCCGATGCCATTTACCGATGCGATGGCCGGCGCCGCTGCGGGGCGTCCATTCGCGATCCAGTTTCGCAACCGGAAGAGTTCACCCCCAACCCAAGAGAGACGAGTATGAGCGCCACCGAAAACACCCTGATCCTCGAAACCACGCAGGGCCCCGTCACCATCGAGATGCGGCCCGACCTCGCTCCCGGCCACGTTGCTCGCATCAAAGAGCTCGTGCGCGAAGGCTTTTACGACGGCATCGTGTTCCACCGTGTCATCGACGGCTTCATGGCGCAGACCGGCTGCCCGCACGGCACCGGCACCGGCGGCTCGGGTAAGAAGCTGAAGGCCGAGTTCAACAAGGAACCGCATGTGCGCGGCGTTACCTCGATGGCCCGTGCGGCGAGCCCCGACTCCGCCGACAGCCAGTTCTTCATCGTTTTCGACGACGCCCGCTTCCTCGACAACCAGTACACGGTGTGGGGCAAAGTCACCGAGGGCATGGAGAACGTCGACAAGATCAAGCGCGGCGAGCCGGTGCAGAACCCCGACAAGATCGTCAAGGCGCGGATGGCGGCGGACGCGGCATAGCCGCTCGACCCTCATCCTGAGGAGTGCGGAACGCGCGTCTCGAAGGATGAAGGCCCCCGCTGCTGCAGTTCGGCCTTCATGGTTCGAGACGGCGCTACGCGCCTCCTCACCATGAGGGCTGACTGTGTTGCGCCAGGCACCAATCATGCGCACCGATCTCTTCGACTTCGATTTGCCCGCTGAGCGCATCGCCCTGCGCCCGGCGCATCCGCGCGACTCCGCAAAGATGCTGGTCGTGGAGAACGGCATGCTATGCGATCAGGCCATCTCGGACCTGCCGCAATGGCTCAAGCCGGGCGACCAGCTCGTCGTCAACGACACCAAGGTGATCGCGGCGCAGCTCAAGGGCCGCCGCATCGGCCGCGAGACCGAGCGGAAGATCGAGGCGACGCTGATCAAGCGCCTCGACGGTTCGCGCTGGCAGGCGCTAGTGAAGCCCGCCAAGAAACTAGTTGCCGGCGACCGCATCCGCTTCGGCAATGAAGGCAAGGTGTGCCTGCTCGGTCATCTCGATGCCGAGGTCGAGGCCAAGGGCGCGGAAGGTGAGGTGACGCTGTCGTTCTCGTTCCACGGCCCGGCGCTCGACCAGGCGATATCAGATCTCGGCAGCCCGCCGCTGCCGCCCTACATTGCCTCCAAGCGCACGCCTGACGATCAGGATCTCACCGACTACCAGACGATGTTCGCGGCGCATGAAGGCGCTGTCGCCGCGCCGACCGCGGGCCTGCATTTCACGCCTGCGCTGGAACAGGCGGTGCGCGACCGCGGCGTCGATATCAGCCGCGTCACGCTGCATGTCGGGGCAGGGACGTTCCTGCCCGTGAAGGTGGACGACACCGAAGGCCACAAGATGCACGCCGAGTGGGGGACGATCTCGGCGGAGACGGCGGAGAGGCTCAACACCGCGCGGAAGAACGGCGGCCGCATCGTCGCTGTCGGCACCACGTCGCTGCGGGTCTTGGAAAGCGCCGCCGCCGCGGATGGCGCCATCCAACCCTTTGCGGCCGAGACGTCGATCTTCATCACGCCGGGCTATCGCTTTCGCGCGGTCGATATTTTGCTGACCAATTTCCACCTGCCGAAGTCGACGCTTTTCATGCTGGTGTCGGCGTTCTCCGGGCTCGAGACGATGAAGCAGGCGTATGCGCACGCGATCGCGAACGGCTACCGGTTCTATTCGTATGGCGATGCGTGCCTGCTGTTCCGGGCGGAGAAATTGGCGGCAATCGTAAATACATAACCGTCACCCCCGCGCAATGGCGAAGCCATTGTCGCTGGAGGTGCTCGCCCCTTCGGCGAGCCTCGAAGGGCGACGGCCACAGGCGGGGCCTCCATCCTTCGAGGCTCGCTCTGCGGCGCAATTGCGCCGCAGAGTTCGCACCTAAGGATGACGGATCGGGAATTCGTCCGCGCTACGCCATGACCCGCTGCGGCAGCAGCTCGGCGATCTGCACCGCGTTCAGCGCCGCGCCCTTGAGCAGCTGATCCGCCGCCACGAACATCGAGATCGAATGCCCGGAGGGATCGCTGAGGTCCTTGCGGATGCGGCCGACCAGGACGTCGTCCTGACCCGAGGCGTCGATCGGCATCGGGAAGTAGTTCTTGGCGCGGTCGTCGACGATCTTCACGCCGGGTGCCTGCGCCATGATGGCGCGGACCTGGTCCTCGGTGATTGGCTTTTCGCATTCGAAGGTGATGGCCTCGCAATGGGCTCGCAGCACCGGCACGCGGACGCAGGTGACACCGATCGCGATCTTGTCGTCCTCGAAGATCTTGCGGGTCTCGTTGATGACCTTGGTCTCCTCATCATTGTAGCCGGTCTCGGGATCGACCGCGGTGTTGTGGTTGAAGAGGTTGAAGGCATAGGGGTGCGGCATCACCTTGGGCGTATAAACCTGACCGTTGAGATTGGCGCGGGTGGACTCCACAAGCTCGTCCATGGCAGCGGCGCCGGCGCCGCTGGCGGCCTGGTAGGTCGAGATGATCACGCGCTTGATGCGGTTGTTCTGGTGGATCGGCCAGAGCGGCACCAGCGCGGTGATCGCGGCGCAGTTCGGGTTGGCGATGATGCCCTTGTGGTCGCGGATGCGGTTCGCGTTGATCTCGGGGATCACCAGCGGCACGTTCGGATCCATCCGGAAGGCGGAGGAGTTGTCGACCACGACCGCGCCAGCCTTGACCGCGATCGGCGCGTACGTCTTCGATATGCCGCCACCGGCGGAGAACAGCGCAATGTCGACGCCGTCAAAGGCGCGCTCGGTCAGCTCCTCGATCACGACGTTCTGGCCGCGGAACGATACCGTCTTGCCGGCCGAGCGGGCGCTGGCCAGCGCCTTGAGCTTGCCGATGCGAAAGCCGCGCTTGTCCATGGTGGCGATGAATTCGGCGCCCACCGCACCGGTGACGCCGACAATCGCGACGACGGGATCGTTACTCACATTCTCCTCCATTCAAGTTGAGCATGATCTTGTCGGAAAACCGGATTCCACCTTTCCGGATCATGCTGTGAGCT
Source organism: Bradyrhizobium sp. 142 (assembly GCF_023074015.1). NCBI lineage: Bacteria > Pseudomonadati > Pseudomonadota > Alphaproteobacteria > Hyphomicrobiales > Nitrobacteraceae > Bradyrhizobium > Bradyrhizobium sp. 142. Next base: position 6,515 of record NZ_JADPKQ010000222.1, on the reverse strand, counting down.
GAAGACAACAAAAAAGCCCCGGACCATCGTGGGCGGGGCTTCGGTAGAGCTGATGCGTTTTAGTCGACGACTACGCGCGCACGCCTCCCCGGGCCCCGAAGGCCGTGGTGGTTTTGGTCGTGCGTTTGGTGGTTGCGAACATGGCGGCGACTTATGCGGGAGAGTTTTGCGCCCGTCAACGGCTTTTCGGCGGGATTGTGGGCGACGGACCCCGACGCTATTTTGCCCGGGCGCCCGGCGGCTCGAGGATGACTTCCTTGAGGTCGTCGCCGCTGATGACGACGATCGCGAAGTTGAGCCGTCCGCGTTCGCGCACCAGACCGCCGCTGATGGCCTTGCCGGATGCTGCTTGCTCGGCGACGCGCACCGCATCCGCGAGGCGGTGCCTGATGGCGCCGAGCGCCGCGAGATTGCTGCGATCGTCCAGATCGAGCTCGGTCAGGGGGAGGGCGGCTTCCCCGCCGACGAGCTCGCCGGTCGAGGCATTGATGGTATGGCGCCAGATCCGATCATTGTGCAGGGTCTTCACCCTGTAGACCGGCACACCTGCGCCGCCGTCGAAACTCACATCCGCAGTGGTGGCGCCAGCATGCCGCGCCTCGGCAATGGCCATGGCCTGGCGCAGCGAGATCGACGAGCTGCGGAAGCGTTCGATCTCGCGGCTCACTGTCTGGCGGTCGGTCTCGGCATCACCATCTGTCTGGCTGTTGAGAGTGGTAGGCGTGCCGTCGGCCGTGCCGATCGCGCGCGCCGGAGCTGCGATCAGCAGCCCCGACAGGGCGATCGCGAGCAACTTCCAGGAGCGTAATCGTACCGCCTTCATGCTCGATATATCTGGCATGTTCAAAACCTTTGGCCGGCAGATGGCCGGACGATCGCAAAGAAGTCGCGGCCGACCATGGGCAGCGGCCGGCCGCGCATCGTAGCAACGGGTTGTACCCCGTCGCGGCGACCTAAGTCTGAAAGGCGGTCCGCACCGCTTTGGGGCTGGTGAAAAAGGGCCCGGACCCGGTGTTATAACAAAACCATACCGTATCGTTTTATTTCGGTCAACGGCGCAACCGTGAGCCCCGTGGGATAGATCGCAAGCTCACGGAATTGTTAGCGGGTGGGGCGGCGCCGCCGCGTAGCTTTGGCTGCATCCTGGACGCGGTCCGCAGGCCCGAGCGCACCGGCCAGGAACAGCCTGATTGCCGCGCGCATCCGCTTTTCGGCGGATTTGATTTCCGTCGGCATTCCAAACGTCGCCATACGGTGGGTGTGGCCGACGACGACGTCGAGAAACACTTCGGCTGCAATGGTGGTGTCCTCGACGTCGAGGGCGCCTTGCGCCACCAGATGATCGAAGAAGCGCGCGGTCGTGGCGACAGCCTTGAGCCAACCTTCTTCCTTGCCGAGCTTGGCGATGTCGGGAAAATTGATGGCCTGTGACGTCATCATGCGGCTGAAGGCCATGGCGTCGGATCCGCAGGTAAAGGTCAGCATCTCCCGCCCGATCTCCACCAGGCGCTGTTCGGCCGAGACACTGGACGAACTGCCGAGCTGCATCTCGGCGGCTGCGGACAGCGGCGCAAGCCAACGCTCGATCTCGCGCCTGAATACGGCGGCAAACAATCCGCGCTTGTCGCCGTAACGGGCATAGACTGTGGGCTTGCTGACCCGGGCCGCTTCAGCGACCGCATCGAGTGAGGTCGCGTCGAAGCCGCGATCCAGGAACAGGCGGGTGGCGACCTCGATCAACCGCTGATCACGCTCGATCGCGGCGCTTTTCGTCGGCCGGCCGCCGCGAGATTTCGGCACTTCGCGCCGCGGCGCGGCTGGCCTTGTCCTGGTCGCGGTCAATCCCATGCCCGATGATTCCTGCGCGTTCCTGACAATCGTCATTGCTCTATAACGCGCGGCAGCCGGGGCGTCATGGCGAATCTGGCCGAATTGGCCGTATCGTCAACGGTCTCGGTACGGCGTCGTTCCCCTGGCGCCATCTCAAGGGAGCGTCGAAGTCCAGGCCTGGCCGGCTGCGGCTTTCTCGTAGCCGTACTGATAGAGCGCCCGCATATAGGCGGTATCGAATCCTTCCGAGGCCGGTGCCGGATAGTCGCGCGCGATGTAGGAAAGGTGGAAGCCCAGCTGGTTGCGCTTGGCGAAATCGTAGGTCGAGAAGATGATGGAGCGCGTCTGCGACTGCGTGATCGAGGACAGGCTGCGTGAGGCGACGTCGATCGTGCCGTTTGCGACGAGCTCGAAGTTGCGCTCGATCTTCTTGTTGACCAGGATGTAGATGTCCATCTTCGCGTTGCCGGGCAGGCGCCCCTGGAACAGCAGGGCCTCCGGCAGCGTCAGCACCGGGGCCGTCACGCCGCCGTCGACATGCATCTCCTGAAACCTGTGTCCCTGGCCTTCAGCCTCAATCAGGATCGGCGGAAACACCAGCGGAATGCTGGCGGAGGCCGCCATAACATCGCGAAACAGCTTGAGCGCCTCGGGCGTGCCGACCGCGGCGATCTTGCCCATGTCCCAGATCGCGGTCCGCTGGGTGTCGAGATCGGTGGTGACCACCAGCAGCCTTCGGCCCTTGCCATATTCGCGCGCGACCTGCGCCAGGATCTCCGGCCCGACATAGCGCGCCACCAGCTCGCGCAGCCGCGTATTGCCGAACAGGCCGGATCCGAACAGCACCCGCATGATGCTCGGGTCGTTCAGCAGGCTCTCCGCGATGCCACTGGTGTAGACGTCCTTCAGCGTGTCGTCGTATTGCGGCCCGAGAAACGCAAAGGGCGCAATCAGGCCGCCGGTGCTCACGCCCGAGACGACCGAGAAGGTCGGTCGCGTGCCCGCCGCGGTCCAGCCGTTCAGCACGCCGACGCCATAGGCGCCATCGGCCCCGCCGCCGGAGAGCGCCAGATAGCTCCTCGTCGCCGGGAAGTTGAACTTCGTGATGGGCTCGTCGGTGTAGCGTCTCAAACCGTCGATATCGAGCACGCGTGAACTGCTGGCATCGGCCGCGGTGTAGGGCGTCCGCGGCAGCGACGTGCAGGCGCCCAGCGCAAGGCTGTACGCGAGCACGGCGGATCCGAGCAGGCGAAGGCCGGTTCTCGAGAGGATCGAGTCAGTCTGGGCACAAGGGGAAGGCATCCGCCGTCAATCACCGTCTACGCTACGCCGCCGGGCGTTTCCGCCAAACGCTGGGCATTCCCCCATTTTGGCCCCGCTGATAGAACTATACCGTATCGTTTTGTTTAACAAGCGGTCATGTGCGGGCGCTTGCACGGTTCAATTGTGTCCGGCCTCGGGCGGATAGGACCGCCGCGGCTCAAGAACTGGGCGGTTGATTGGCCTCTCCCGACACGCAATAAGCACCGTCATGAGTCTTCCCGCTGACAGTCTTCCCAATGATTTCGAACTGCTCGCCACCAATGGCGCCGCGCGCGCCGGGCGCCTGACCACGCCGCACGGTGTGGTGCGGACGCCCGCCTTCATGCCGGTCGGCACCGCCGGTGCGATGAAGGGCATGCACTGGCGCGAGGTGCGCGAGGCCGGCGCGGATATCGTGCTCGGCAACACCTATCATTTGATGCTGCGTCCGGGCGCCGAGCGGATCGCGGCGCTCGGCGGCTTGCAGCGGTTCACCGGCTGGAACGGGCCGATGCTCACGGATTCCGGCGGCTTCCAGGTGATGTCGCTGTCGGACCTGCGCAAGGTCAGCGAGCATGCCGTGACCTTCCGCTCGCATATCGACGGCGCCAAGGTCGAGCTATCGCCGGAGCGCTCGATCGAGGTGCAGCGTTTCCTTGGCTCCGACATCGCCATGCAGATGGACGAATGCGTGCGGCTGCCGGCCGAGCGCGACGACATTGAGCGCGCGATGCGGCTGTCGCTGCGCTGGGCCGAGCGAAGCAAGCGCGCGTTCGAGAGCGCGCCCGCGGGCTACATGCTGTTCGGCATCGTGCAGGGCGGCGACGTGCCGCAGCTTCGTCATGCCAGCGCCCAAGGCCTCGTCGAGATCGGCTTCCACGGTTATGCCATCGGCGGCCTTGCCGTCGGCGAGCCGCAAGCCGTGATGCTGGCGATGATCGACGAGACCGCGCCGGCGCTGCCGTCCAACCGACCCCGCTACCTCATGGGCGTCGGCACGCCCGACGACATCCTCGAGGCAGTGAAGCGCGGCGTCGACATGTTCGATTGCGTGATGCCGACGCGCAATGGCCGGCATGGCGTTGCCTTCACCCGGTTCGGCCAGGTCAACCTGCGCAATGCGCGGCATGCCGACGATCCGCGTCCCCTCGACGACGAGAGCGCATGGCCCTCGACGCGCAACTGCGCGCGCGCGTACCTGCACCATCTGGTCAAGGCCGGCGAAACGCTGGGCGCGATGCTGCTGTCCGAGATCAATATCGCTTACTACCAGTTCCTGATGCAAGGCATCAGGGACGCGATCGCACACGGAAAGTTCGAGGAGTTCTATCAGCGCACGCGCGAAGACTGGGCGAGCGGCGACATCGCCCCGCGCTAGACATGATCCGGAAAGGTGTGGAGCGGTTTTCCCCCGCGACAAACGTGGAACGTGTTTGCGCGGAGATCATGCTCAAACCGCAAAGATCAGTTGCAGAGGAATCGCTGCTTGACGGCGTGTTTGGTCACAAAGCCGTAGCCGCAGGTATCGCAGGTCCAGAGATAGCTGATCACGTGGTCGGAAACATACGCAGAGGCTTCGGCTGCGACCATGGAGTCGGCGCAGACGGGACAAGTCGGCAACTCGCTGCAACGCGGATCGCGACTCGGTGCGATGGTCGACAACACTTCAGCGACAGCTGACATCGTGGTGACCTCTCTGCTTTAAGACGTAAGTCTAACATAAGCAGAATCAGTTGACGAGGTCGCAACACAAATGCGTCGATTTCTGATAATTACAGCTCACGCGATTTTGCGATGCAGCGTACTTAACATGTGCCGCATTGCTGCTTGCGTGTCGTCACAGGCTGTCTGCAACTGCATAAAGCTGCAATCAGCGCGCCGATTGTTGCCACAGGGAGTTCATCATGGACGCATCGTCCAACGCGGGTGCAGCGCACCAACCCGGCCGTGGCCGGATCTATGACTCGATCGTCGAGGCTTTTGGCGACACGCCGATCGTACGCTTGCGCCGGCTGCCGGGCATGCACGGCGTGAACGCGACCATTTTGGCAAAACTTGAATATTTCAATCCGGCTGCAAGCGTGAAGGATCGCATCGGGGCAGCCATGATCATCGCCATGGAGAAGGCGGGGATTATCAAGCCGGATACCGTGCTGATCGAGCCGACCTCGGGCAACACCGGTATCGCGCTGGCCTTCGTGGCCGCCTCGCGCGGCTATCGGCTCAAGCTGGTGATGCCGGAATCCATGTCGATAGAGCGGCGCAAGATGCTGGCGTTTCTCGGCGCCGAACTGGTGCTGACGCCGGCAGCGCAGGGCATGAATGGCGCAATCGCCGCGGCCGAGGAGCTCTTGAAGACGACGTCAAACTCGGTAATGCCACAACAGTTCAAGAACCTCGCCAATCCCGAGGTGCATCGCCGCACCACCGCCGAGGAGATCTGGAACGACACTGGCGGCAACATCGATTTCTTCGTCGCCGGCGTCGGCACCGGCGGCACCATCACCGGCGTCGGCCAGGTACTCAAGCCGCGCAAGGCCTCGTTGCGGGTGGTGGCGGTCGAGCCGGAGGAAAGCCCCGTGCTCTCGGGCGGGCAGCACACCCCGCACAAGATCCAGGGCATCGGCGCCGGCTTCGTGCCCGACATTCTCGATCGCTCCGTGATCGACGAGATCGTCAAGATCAACTCGACGACCGCGATCGAGTTCTCGCGGTCGCTGGCGCGCCACGAGGGCATTCCGGGCGGCATCTCCTCGGGCGCCGCGATCGCTGCGGCCCTCCAGATCGGCAAACGGCCGGAAGCTGAGGGAAAGACCATCCTGGCTATAGTGCCGTCCTTCTCCGAGCGTTATCTTTCGACCGCTCTGTTTGAAGGAATCTAGCACATGGTGGATCAACCGAGGCGGCCGCGGACGTTGGGCGATGCGCGCTCCGAAGCCGAGGCAGCGTTCAAGAAGGTGACGGCCAAGGTCGCCGAAGCGCCAGTGAAAAAGACTATCGTACCCGGCGTTAAGGAGCAGGTCAGCTTGCGGATCGACCAGGACGTGCTGGAGCATTTCCAGGCGGGCGGGCCCGGCTGGCAGGATCGCATCAACGACGCGCTGCGCAAGGCGGCGGGCAAGTAGGCGCTTCGTGCAGCCTCAAACGCGGTCCTCGTTCTAAGGAGACCGCTGAGCGGTCGTCTCGAAGGATGGCCACTGGAGGAACAGGGGCCTTTGTGGTTCGACGCCTCTCACCATGAGGAGCGGAAAAAGGAAAGGCCCGGCGCGAGCCGGGCTTTTGTATTGGTGTGCCGAGCATGTTCGACAGCTTGGAGGTGGAAGTCCTTTACCCAGCCTGATGGCGGCGAAGGGTTAGCGAAGCGCAAGGGCGTCATCGCGAGA